>NZ_RZRO01000012.1:0-102627 GCF_003997975.1 Mesorhizobium sp. M7A.F.Ca.US.005.03.1.1 | reverse complement strand
GCCGTAGCTGATCGGCGGAACTTGGCGCGACGGGGGGCAGCTTGGTGACATGGAAACGGTGCACCGGCTCGCCCTCCACAAACTGCTGCAGATGCTGCCCGGTATTGCCGAGCCCGAACGTGCGGGAGCGGCAGAACGCTATCTCTTGCGAACCGGTGCGGACTGGCCGCCATCAGAGCGTGAAAAGGCCCTGGCGTCGGTCACATCGATCCTTGCCGATCCCGGCTTCGGTCAGCTGTTTGCGCCATCGTCGCGTGCCGAGGTTGCGATCATGGGCAGCCTGGAGGTCAAGGGCAAGAAGCGCTCGATTTCCGGCAAGATCGACCGGTTGGCGGTGACGCCGGACACGGTATCGATTGTCGACTACAAGACCAACCGGCCGGCGCCCGCCACTCTGGCCGAGGTGCCGCCGGCCTATGTCCTGCAGTTGGCGCTCTACCGCGCGCTGTTGCAGCCGCTCTATCCCGGCCGCACGGTCAAGGCGGCCTTGCTGTTCACCGAAGCGCCGCGGCTGATCGAACTGCCTGCCAGCGCCATGGACGACGCCCTTGCTCGACTCACGGGAGCGTGACACAACACCTGCTTGAAGAAGGGCGCGATCACCACCACATTTGGTGGGACAAAAACTTTCAAAAGGATTTTTCCATATGGCAACCGTGAAGGTCGACAAGAGCAACTTCCAAGCTGACGTGCTTGACGCCAACGTACCGGTCGTCGTCGATTTCTGGGCGGAATGGTGCGGTCCCTGCAAGATGATCGCGCCGGCGCTCGAAGATATCGCCACCGAACTTGGCGCCAAGGTCAAGATCGCCAAGCTCAACATCGACGAGAATCCGGAGCTTGCCGCCCAGTTTGGCGTGCGCTCGATCCCGACGCTGATGATCTTCAAGGGCGGCGAAATGGCCGACATGAAGGTCGGTGCCGCGCCGAAGACCGCGCTGTCGCACTGGATCAATGGCAACCTCGCCTGACCCATCTGAAATTCCTGATATCAAGCCCGGCCTCGCGCCGGGCTTTTTGTTGGCGTCATCGGTGCGTGGCTCTGGCTCTCGCATCCGGGCACTCCATGTCATCTGCTTGAGCCAGACAGGAGAACTCCATGACCGGATCCGCCAAGGCCACCGTCTTCATCGACAACGAGCGTGTCATCGTCACCGAATACCGCTTCGCGCCGGGCGAGAACACCGGCTGGCATCGCCACGGCCACGACTACGTCGTCGTGCCGCTGATGGACGGCAAGGTGAAGCTGTTGACCAAGGACGGCGAATCCTTCGCCGAGATGAAGAAGGGCGCGCCCTATTTCCGCAAGGAGGGCGTAGAGCACGACGTCATCAACGCCAATGAAGGCGAATACGCCTTTATCGAGATCGAGCTGAAGTAACGTCGCCTATCAATGCGCTGGAAATCCACCGCGTGATGGCACGCCATCAGCTGCCACCTTGATGGCAGCAGTGGATCGGCCTATATCCGTTCTAAAAGGGAGTTCGAAATGGCCGAACCACAACTCTCAGTCCGAAGCGCAAAAGCACGCGACCTGGCTCATAGACTTGCTCGTCGTGAAAATCGTTCGATAGCCGATGTGGTCGAACGTGCGCTCGAATCCTACGAAATTCGTGAAGCTGGCCGTGAACCTGCTTCCACCTTCTATGCCAGCTTGACTGCAAACCATGGCGCCGACATCGATCTGGAAAAGATCATTCGCGAAGGCCGCCAGGTTCATTCGGGACTTGAGCTTTGATTTTCGTCGATACCAACGTGATTTCGGAGAGTCTGAAGAAGGCGCCGGACCAAGCTGTCCTGGCATGGCTTGTCCGCAATGACGCTGAACTGGCCCTTCCCACAGTGACGATTGCTGAAATCGCCTTCGGCATCCAAAAAATACGGCCTGATGAGCGTGCCGATCGGCTGGAGCAGGGACTTTCCCGGTGGCGCCATCGATTTGCCGGCCGGATTTTTGGACTGACTGAAGATGCTGCCTTGGCTTACGGCGAGATCATGGGTGCCGCGACACGCCAAGGTGCCGGCATGTCAGCCCCCGATGGCATGATTGCGGCGATAGCGCGCGTGAACGGTGGCCGGCTGGCAACGCGCAATCTCAGCGACTTTGGCACCACCAGCCTTGATCTGATCTCACCGTGGGATTTCTGAAGGTCGAAAGCCAAGGTTCGGCCTCAGCCGCCGCAGCCACCCAAGGCATGAATAGTCGCCTGCTTCAGGTCGGCGGGGTGCCGTTCTCGGCCAGCACCGCTCCGGTCAGATACAACGAACCGCTGATCAGGATGCGTGGCGACGGGCCGTCCCAGGTGTCGCGCAGCAGCATCAGCGCGCTGGCGACGGAACTCACCGGCTCGGCGGTCAGCCCGGCTTCCGTTGCGCGGATCGCCAGTTCGTCGTTCGGCACGCCGGCCTCGCTGAGGCTCACCGGCACCGTGTAGACATGCCGGGCGAGGCCCTTGAAGGCACGGAAATAGCCGCTCTGGTCCTTGGTGTTGATCATGCCCGAGATGAGGAACAGCGGACGCGGGTTCTTCTCTTCCTGCTCGGCCAGCGCTTCGGCAACCACCACGCCGGCACCGGGATTGTGGCCGCCGTCGAGCCAGATATCGGCGCCCTTGGGTGCCAGTTCGGCCAGCCGGCCCTGCACGAGCTTCTGCATGCGGCCGGGCCAGGCGACATTGATCATCGCCTTTTCGGCGGCGCGATGGCTGATCTCGAAACCGGCCGCTTTGACCGCGGCGATCGCCGCCGCCGCATTGGCGAACTGGTGGCGGCCGGGCAGCCTGGGCGGCGGCAGGTCCATCAAGCCGTCTTCGTCCTGGTAGACCATGCGGCCGTTTTCCTCGAAGGCAAGGAAGTCCTGGCCGTAGACGAAGGTGGGGCATTCAAGCCGCTCGGCGGTTTCGATCAGCACCTGCAGAGCCGTCTCGCTTTCCTGCGCGCCGATGACCACCGGACAGCCGGGCTTGATGATGCCGGCCTTTTCGGCTGCGATCAGTTCGACACGGTCGCCGAGATAGGCCTCGTGGTCGAGCGACACCGGCATGATCACCGACACGGCCGGCTCCTTGATGACATTGGTCGCGTCGAAGCGGCCGCCGAGCCCGACTTCGATGATCGCAGCGTCGGCCTGGTGTTCGGAAAACAACAGGAAGGTGACGGCGGTGAGGATCTCGAAGACGGTGATCTTCTCGCCTTCATTGGCCCTGGCGGCACGGGCAATGGCATCGGCGAAAACCCTGTCCTCGACCAGCCTGCCGCCGCCATCGGCGGCCAGCCGGTAACGCTCATGCCAGTTGACCAGATGCGGCGAGGTGTGGACATGGACGCGGTAGTCCGCAGCCTCGAGCAGGGCGCGTGAAAAGGCTGCGCACGAACCTTTGCCGTTGGTGCCGGCGATGTGGATGACCGGGGGCAGCCGGTCCTGCGGATTGTCAAGCCGCTCCAGCAGCCGCGAAATGCGGTCGAGCGAAAGGTCGAAGCCTTTCGGATGAAGCGCCATCAGGGCTTCGATTTCGCGGTCGGCGGCAAGCGTCGTCATGGTGGAATCCTAGCGCATGAGCCTGAAAACCAGAATCGGTTTCGGATGGCCATGGCAATCAAAGGCTACAGCGCGCCGAAGCCCTCGTGCAATCGCGGTCGCGGCGCTTCGTGTCGCTTCAGGCTTGCGGCCGAGCTTCCGCGGCAACCACCGCCGGCGGCAGGATTTCCGGCTCCAGCGTTTTTTGCTCTTCCGGCAGCTTGAGCAGCATCTTGAGCAGGCGCGCGATCGTTTCACGCATTTCCAGCCTGGATACGACCATGTCGACCATGCCGTGCTCCATCAGATATTCGGAGCGCTGGAAGCCATCGGGCAGTTTCTCGCGGATCGTCTGTTCGATGACGCGCGGTCCGGCAAAGCCGATCAGCGCGCCGGGCTCGGCGATGTGCACGTCGCCCAGCATGGCGTAGGAGGCGGTCACGCCGCCCGTGGTCGGGTTGGTCAAAACGACGATGTAGGGCAGGCCGGCTTCCTTCAGCCGGTCGACACCGACCGTTGTCCGAGGCAATTGCATCAGGGACAAAATACCTTCCTGCATGCGGGCGCCGCCGGAAGCAGCAAACAGGATCAGCGGCCGCTTGCGCTGCAGGGCCACTTCGAAACCGTGCACGATGGCGTCGCCGGCGGCCATGCCGAGCGAACCGCCC
This sequence comes from Mesorhizobium sp. M7A.F.Ca.US.005.03.1.1, assembly GCF_003997975.1. Taxonomy (NCBI): domain Bacteria; kingdom Pseudomonadati; phylum Pseudomonadota; class Alphaproteobacteria; order Hyphomicrobiales; family Phyllobacteriaceae; genus Mesorhizobium; species Mesorhizobium sp. M7A.F.Ca.US.005.03.1.1. The sequence continues at coordinate 98,442 of NZ_RZRO01000012.1, read as the reverse complement.
ATGAAGGCGAAGTCCTGCACCGTGACCACAACCGGAAGACCCTCGACGGTGCCCAGCGCATTGATGATCGCGTCCTCAAGGCCGGTCTTGGCCTTGGCGTCCTTCAACCGGTCGACATAGCGCTTCTCGTCGCGGAATTTCAGCGGATCCTGCATGACCTTGGGGTTGTCCAGGGTCTCGTATTTGCCGCCATCGAAGAAGAATTTCAGCCGCTCCTTGGCCGAGATCTTCATGTGATGACCGGACGAGGGAATGACGAACTGGTTCGATTCCAGGTCCTTGTGGAACACCATCTCGCCGGTCTCCGGATCCTTGATCCAGAGATTCTCGGGCATGTCGGTGCGCCGGCCGAGCATCGAATTGATCTTCGGGCGAACGTAATTGGTGATCCAGTTCATCGCTTCGGCTCCTGTCCTGACGAAGAGTTGCTAATGCATGTCGCCCAAAAGTGGGAACCGGTTCTGGGATAACGGCATGCACAAGACCTGACGTAGGGAAACTATTCGGCAGCAGCAAGGCGGGCCGAGCGCACGCCTTGCGCAAGCCCGCTGACCAGCGTGGCGACGGCCTCGGCCGGATCGGCGGTCTTCTCGCCCTTCGGCCCCAGCACATTGGCCACCGCATTGACGATCGCGGTGCCGACGACGACGCCGTCGGCATTGGCGCCGATCACCCGGGCCTGCTCGGCGGTCTTGACGCCGAAGCCGACGCAGACCGGCAGGTCGGTGTGGCCCTTGATGCGCTTGACCGCCGCCGCCACCTTGCCGGTGTCGGCCAGCGCCGAGCCGGTGATGCCGGTCATCGACACGTAATAGACGAAGCCCGACGTGTTCTGCAGCACCTTGGGCAGGCGTTTGTCGTCGGTCGTCGGCGTCGCCAGCCGGATGAAGTTGATGCCGGCTTTCAATGCCGGAATGCACAGTTCCTCGTCCATCTCCGGGGGCAGGTCGACGACGATCAGCCCGTCGATGCCGCTGGCGATCGCGTCCTTGAGGAAGCGGTCGACGCCATAGATGTAGATCGGATTGTAGTAGCCCATCAGCACGATCGGCGTTTCATTGTCGCCAGCGCGGAAGTCGGCCGCCATCTTCAGCGTCTTGGCCAGCGTCTGGCCGCCTTTCAGCGCCCGCAAGCCCGCCGCCTGGATCGCCGGGCCGTCGGCCATCGGATCGGAGAACGGCATGCCGAGCTCGATGATATCGGAACCTGCGCCCGGCAACGCCTTCATGATCGACAAAGAGGTATCGTAGTCGGGGTCGCCGCCCATGAAATAGGTGACGAGCGCCGGGCGGCCTTCGGTCCTGAGCTTCGCCATGCGGCGGTCGATGCGGGTGGCCATGATCAGATCTCCATGCCCAGCATGCTGGCCACCGTGTGCACGTCCTTGTCGCCACGGCCGGACAGGTTGACGATGACGATCTGATCCTTGTCCATGGCAGGCACGATCTTCACCGCATGCGCGATGGCGTGCGCCGATTCCAGCGCCGGGATGATGCCTTCGACGCGCGTCGTCAGCTTGAAAGCCTCCAGCGCCTCGTCATCGAGGATCGGCACGTATTCGACCCGGCCTGAATCGCGCAGCCAGGAATGCTCCGGCCCGACGCCGGGATAGTCGAGGCCGGCCGAGATCGAATGGCCGTCCATGATCTGGCCGTCGGAATTCTGCAGCAGATAGGTGCGGTTGCCATGCAGCACGCCCGGCGCGCCGGCATTCATCGAGGCGCAATGCTCGATGCCGTCGAGACCGCGACCGCCGGCTTCGATGCCGATGATGCGGACCTCCTTGTCGTCGAGGAAGGGATGGAACAGGCCGATGGCGTTCGAACCACCGCCGACAGCGGCGATGATGGTGTCGGGCAGCCGGCCTTCCTGCTCGAGGATCTGTGCCCGCGCCTCGATGCCGATCACCGACTGGAAGTCGCGCACCAGCTCCGGATAGGGGTGCGGGCCGGCGGCGGTGCCGATCAGGTAATAAGTGTCCTCGACATTGGTCACCCAGTCGCGCAACGCCTCGTTCATGGCGTCCTTCAGCGTGCCGTGGCCGGCGGTCACCGGGCGCACTTCGGCGCCGAGCAGCTTCATGCGGAAGACGTTCGGGCTTTGCCGGGCAACGTCTGTGGCGCCCATGTAGACGACGCAGGGAAAGCCGAAGCGGGCCGCAACCGTGGCCGAGGCCACGCCGTGCTGGCCGGCGCCGGTCTCGGCGATGATGCGCTTCTTGCCCATGCGCTTGGCCAGCAGGATCTGGCCGAGGCAGTTGTTGATCTTGTGCGAACCGGTGTGGTTCAAATCCTCGCGTTTGAAGTAGACCTTCGCGCCGCCCGCGAGGCCCCTGGCCGAGGAAACCTCACGAAGATGCTTCGTGAGGCCTTCGGCGAAATAAAGCTTCGACGGCCGTCCGGCATAGTGGGTCGACAGGTCAGTCAGCTCAGCCCTGAAGTCCGCATCGTTCTTGACCTCGTTCCAATGCCGTTCCAGATCGAGGATCAGCGGCATTAGCGTTTCGGCAACGAAACGACCGCCGAAAATGCCGAACATGCCCTGTTCGTCGGGCCCGGTGCGGAAGGAATTGGGTGTCGCCGGCTTGTTCATCGCCGATCTCCTGGCATCTTGACTATGAGGCATGTCCTTGTCGGAAAACCGGTTCCCACTTTTCCGGGACATGCTCTGGTTTGAGGCACCACTAGGCTGCGCGGGTGTTCCGCGCGGCCCTGACGGCCCGGAAAAACTGTTCGATCAGCGCCGGATCCTTGACGCCCGGCGCGCTTTCCACGCCTGAAGAAATGTCGATCCCAGGCGGGTTGGCAAGCCGAAGGGCATCGCCGATATTGGCGGCGTTGAGCCCACCGGAAAGCATGTAATCGACGCCGCCGTCAAGGCCGGCGAGAATGCGCCAGTCGAAGGCAACACCATTGCCGCCCGGCAGTTCGGAGCCTTTGGGCGGCTTGGCGTCGAACAGGAACCGGTCGGCTATGCCGATGAATGGCTTCATTCGTTCGAGATCGGCGGCCTCGCTGAGCGGCAGCGCCTTCATCACCGGCAGGCCATAGCGGGCTTTGACCTCGGCGACGCGCTCGGGCGTTTCCGCGCCGTGCAGCTGCAGCATGTCGGGCTGCATTTTGGCAACGATTTCATCCAGGAAGGCGTCGCCGGCATCGACGGTGACGGCAACCGCCATCGCCTTGCCGCGCGCGGCCTCGCGCAGACGGCCAGCCTCGGCAGGTTCGACATAGCGCGGGCTTTTGGCGAAGAAGATAAACCCGACATGGCTGGCGCCGCCGGCCAGCGCCGCGGCCATTGCCGCGTCGGTCTTCAAGCCGCAGATTTTGATGTCGAGTGCCATGGCGCGGGAATTGGCATGAAAAGCGATAAGAGTCGAGAAAAAGCATGCTGTTTGCCGGCACGGCCAAAGGCGCTACCTATGGATGGACAGGACGCAAGGCGGGAGCACGATCATGGCCGACAGAACCGTAGCCGAACTCAGGCAGAAGATTGCGCAGGCGCGCGAGGTCATCGCGCACCTGATCGACAAGGCCGCATTCAATGGCGCCGAGGCGCACCGCGCGCTCGACTATTTCGGCGGCGATGAGTTCGACGGCAATTTCCTGCCGTGGCCGCATCATGGCGATGAGGGGTTGCGGCCCGAAGACTTGAACGCCGCCAACGACGATTGAGCGATCTACTCGAACATGATCGCCTGCAGCGCACCGCCATTGCGCTTCAGCCAGTCCTTGCAGCGATCGGCGTCGGGGCAGAGCTTTTCGCACAGTTTCCAGAATTTCGGGCCGTGGTTCATCTCCTTGAGATGCGCCACTTCATGCGCGACGAGATAGTTGATGACCGGCGACGGCGCCATCATGATGCGCCAGGAAAAGGACAGATTGCCTTCGGAGGTGCATGACCCCCAGCGGCTTGACGTGTCCTTGAAGCGGATCGCCTTGGCGCGCTTGCCAAGCGCCTCGGTGTGCTTGGCCACCAGCTTCTCGATTTCCTTCTTGGCCTCGCGCTTGAGGAAATCGGCGAGGCGGCGCGGCAGATGTATGCGGTCGCCATGCACGATCAAGAGCGGACCACGTTCGTCGCGCGACACGGTGACGGTGCCGCGCTTTGACGGTTCATGGACGATGCGGTGCGGCACGCCGCGCACCGGGATCCTGATGCCGGGCCGCACCTGCGGCCGCGTCGGCACCTTGGCCAGTCGCTGCTCCAGCCAGTCCTGATGCCGCTCGAGGAACCTGTCCACTTCGCCGCGGCGCAGGCCTGGCGGCACGGTGATGCGCAGACCCTGGCCGCCTGAATCGATACGCAGCGTCATTCGGCGCGCCCTGGCGCTCTCGACGATCTTGAGCGGCAGCGTGCGACCGGCGACGCAATATTCGCGCTCCACGACAGGCGTGGGCTTGGGCTTTGTCAGATTGCGAAAGAAGCCGAGAGTCATGGCGGGACGATACGCGATTCGAGAAAAACGACTAGAACAAAAAAGAAACGGCGCCGCTCGCGCGACGCCGTTTTTTCACGATGTGACCAGTCGCCGGATCTCAGTCGTCAAGCAGGTTCGAACCCTTGCCACGCTTGGTGGTCGTCGTTCCGGTGCTCGGATCGGTCTTCGTCGGCGCCGTCGACTTGTTGCGGTTGGCCATGAAGCGGTCGAACTCGTCCTGGTCCTTGGCGCGGCGCAATTCGCGGGCGTATTCGTCGAACTGGGTCAGCATCTCGTCGAGCTTGCGGCGCTCTTCGTTCAGCCGCTCAAGTTCCTTTTCGCGCCAGTCGTCGAAAGCGACGTTGCCGGTGCGGGCGGAACCATTGCCCCAGCGCGCGGCCTTGTCGGAACCGCGGCGGCAACCGGCGAAGATGCCGTCGGTCGCGCGGTTGACGTCACGCTTGAAGCCATCGAGGCGGTCGCCCCAGATGATGTAGGCGAGCATGGCGAAGCCGAGTGGCCAGAACACCATGAAACCCACAACCATCAACGCGATGGTTGCCGGCGTCCAGGCCGGACGGATCAATGCGGATGTGTTCATTTTCTCCCATTCCTTCGGTTGGAGACAGCCAAACCCGGCTGCGTGGAATCGAAATGGGAAGAGAAAAACGGCGATTCAAGACAATGTCCGCCAAATCCGGACAAGCATCTGAAATGTTTATCGCTTTTTGATCATATCGAGGAAAAGCACGACCAGCCCGGCAATCAGGCCCCAGAATGCGGCGCCAACGCCGAACAGCGTCAGACCCGACGCGGTGACGACAAAGGTGACGGTGGCGGCCATGCGATCCGCCTCTTCCTTCAGCGCGATAGAAAGCGCGTTGGCGAGCGACGCCATCAGCGCCAGGCCCGCCACCAGTACGATCAGGCTCTGTGGCAGCACCGCGAAGATCGCCACCAGCGAAGCGCCGAAAATCGCAAAGATGAGATAGGCGAGCGCATAGAACGGCCCGGTCTTCCAGCGCTCGGCGGGGTCGGGGTGGACGTCCGGCCCGGTGCAGATCGCGGCCGAGATCGCCGCCAGATTGGTGGTCGAGCCGCCGAACGGCGCCGACAGCAGCGAAAACAGGCCGGTGACGCCGATCAGCGGGCCGGGCTCCGGATGGTAGCCGGCGGCGCGCAGCACGGCGAGGCCGGACAGGTTCTGGGAAGCCATGGTGACGAGATAGAGCGGCAGTGCCAGCCCGATCACCGCCTTGGCGGTGAAATCAGGCGCAATCAGCGTCAGCGTCGACAGTTCCGGTGTCGGCAGGCCGCCGACACGGCCGGTGAGGAAAGCGGCAAGGCCACCGCCGATCAGCACCGCCAGCACCGACAGCGCCGGGTTGAACAGGCGGATGACGAAGAAGGCTGCAATCAGCGGCAGGATCAGCCACGGGTCGATGGGAATGGTCTTCACCGCATTGAGCGCGAAGGTGACGACGATACCGGCCAGCATGCCCGAGGCGACGGAAGGCGGTATTCTCGAGATCAGCTTCGTCAGGGGCCGAAACAGCCCGGTGGCGATCAGAAGGACGCCGGTGACGATGAAGGCGGCGACGGCCTCACCCATCGAAAAGCCGCTCGATGCCGCGATCAGCGCCAGGCCCGGCGTCGACCAGGCGGTGATGACTGGCATTTTCGTGCGCCATGACAGCCACAGGCTCTCGATCGCCATGGCCAGGCAGATCGTCGTCACCCAGCTTGCCGTCTCGATCTGCGTCGCGCCGACTGCGTTGGCGGCGGCGATGACGATGGCCAGCGTGCCGCCGAAGCCGACGATCGCCGCGACGAAGGCGGATATCGGAATGGAAAGGCGCATCAGTTTCCCCTCTGCGCCATTGCATCGACGGCCCGCACCAGCATGTCGAGATCCTGCGGTCGCGACAGGCGATGGTCGCCGTCAGGGATCAGCGACAGGGTCACGTCGTCGGCGGGCAGCAGGCTGACCAGCTTCAGTGCATGGCTTGCCGGCACATCCGCATCGGCCAGGCCCTGCAGGATATGCACCGGGCAATGGGTGTCGATCGGGCCTGTCATTGTCAGGTTGTCGCGCCCGTCCTCGATCAGCGCGCGGGTGTAGATGTAGGGTTCCGTGGAATAGTCCGACGGCTCTTCGAAGAAACCTTTTTTGGCGAGATCGCGCTTCTGCGCCTTGGTCAGCACCGGTTCGATCAGTTCAGCGGTAAAATCCGGTGCCGGCGCCAGCAGCACCAGGCCGGCGACGTTGCTGTCATCAGCCTTGCGCAATTCCTGCACCATGCGCAGCGCGATCCAGGCGCCCATCGAGGAGCCGACCAGGATCTGTTTGCCCTTGGTGAAATGCCGGAACACGGCAAGGCTTTGTGCAAGCCATGTCGAAATCGTGCCGTCGGCAAAGGCGCCGCCGGATTCGCCATGGCCGGAATAATCGTGGCGCAGAAAGGCGCGGCCTTCTTTTGCCGCCCAGTCCGACAGCGTCTGCGCCTTCGCGCCCAGCATGTCCGACTTGTAGCCGCCGAGCCAGACGATGCCGGGCGCAGAGCCAGCAGTATGGCGCACCGCGATGCGCGATCCATCGACATCCATAAAGACGGGGGGCGTTGCGGTCATGGCTTTTTCCTCAGGCCCTCTTCTGGCGCGGGATTCTTGTGGCACGGTCGGTGGCGTGGCGAAAAGTGCTCACTATGTTCTTTGTTTGGTGCAGGGCAGCGATCAGGGTGATTTTCTGTCAATGCTGTGCTATTGACTCCGCCCGCGCGCTCACCACATTGGCGCGTCCATGCATCAACACTGACAAATCCTGAACGAAACGGCCAAGGAGACCACGACCATTCGCAGACCTTTCAAAGCAGCGGCGCCGACCAAGGATGGCCCGCGCTCCAACCGTGACATCCGGGTTCCCCGGGTCCAGCTTATCGACGCCGAAGGCCAGAACCGCGGCGATGTTTCCATCAACGACGCATTGCTGCTGGCCGAAGAGGCCGGGCTCGATCTCGTCGAGATATCGCCCAACGCGGTGCCCCCCGTCGTCAAGATCCTTGATCTCGGCAAGTTGAAATACGCCAACCAGAAGAAGGCGGCCGAGGCGCGCAAGAACCAGAAGGTCATCGAGATCAAGGAGATCAAGATGCGCCCGAACATCGACAGCCATGACTACGAGACCAAGATGAAGGCGGTTCGCCGCTTCTTCGAGGAAGGCGACAAGGTCAAGCTGACGCTGCGCTTCCGTGGCCGCGAGATGGCGCATATGGAACTCGGCATGCAGCTTCTGAACAAGGTCCGCGAGGAAGTGGCGACGATTGCCAAGGTCGAAGCGGAACCGAAGCTCGAAGGCCGCCAGATGATGATGGTGCTGTCGCCGCGCTAAGATCTGCATCGGCGCGTATCTAGGATCACGATGACGTCAGGCTTGGCCATCGCGCTTAAATCCGCCTGAATCACATCGCAAGGCGTCCCGGCGATCGGCGGGACGCCTTCTTCTTGTTCAGACGCTGCGATCGCCGGCAAAATTCCTGACGATCGGATTCACTATGGTCGATGAAGTCAAGGTTTCGGACGTGGACTTCAAACACGGGCTGGGCAATTACCAGCATATGCGCCGGATAGTGCTTGCCGTTCTCGTGGTCGTGCTGTTTGCAGCATTGCTATTTGGCCAATCGACGTTTCCGCCCGACACAGCCGTGCACGAGACGATCGAAATGTTCGGCGTGCTGCTGATTTTCCTCGGCATCGTGGGCCGCCTTTGGGCGACACTCTACATAGGCGGGCGCAAATCGTCCGAGGTGGTGACTGGCGGGCCTTACTCGATCACCCGCAACCCGCTCTATGTGTTCTCGACCGTAGCCGCAGCCGGTGTCGGCGCGCAGATCGGTTCGTTCTCCGGTATCATCCTCTTCGGGCTTTTGTGCGCGGGGGCGTTCCATATCGTCATCCTGCGCGAGGAGAAGTTCCTCAAGGAAGCGCTCGGCGCGCCGTATCAGGCCTATCTGGCGCGGGTGCCTCGCTTCTTCCCAAAACTGTCGCTCTACCAGGAGGGCGATACCGGAAACTTCAAGCCGCGCCTGCTGTTGACCACGCTGCTCGACGGCCTGGTGTTTCTGATCGCGCTGCCGGCCTTCGAATTGATCGACGGCGCCCAGCTGTCAGGCATGTTGCCGGTCTGGTTCACGCTGCCCTGACGAGGACACAGCGCCGCATCTCCACAGGTGTTGCGCGCGGGCCGTCTTTGACGTATAGCACCGCCGTTCAAGAAAACCGCCCGGCAGGGCATGCCGTGGCGGTTTCATTTGCTTTTCGGGCTTTGGTCGGCCTGAAGCGAACAAGAAGCGCGATAGTGCGCCAACAATACGGAGTAGCAAAATGCCCAAGATGAAGACCAAATCGGCCGCCAAGAAGCGGTTCAAGATCACAGGTACGGGTAAAGTCCTGTCGGCTGCGGCCGGCAAGCGTCACGGCATGATCAAGCGTTCCAACAAGTTCATTCGAAATGCCCGCGGCACGATGGTTCTGGCTGAACCGGATGGCAAGAAGGTCATCAAGAATTTTCTGCCGAACGGCCTCTAAGGCATTCGGTCCGGACACGCATTTGTTTTACGCAATTCCGAACGGAAAACCGCAAGGCACTTTTCCTGGAATTGCTTTTAAGGAGATCATGACATGGCACGCGTAAAAAGAGGCGTCACTTCGCACGCCAAGCACAAGAAGGTCCTGAAAGCCGCGAAAGGCTTCTACGGCCGCCGCAAGAACACCATCCGCATCGCCAAGCAGGCGGTGGAAAAGTCGCTGCAATACGCTTACCGCGACCGCAAGAACCGCAAGCGCTCCTTCCGCGCGCTGTGGATCCAGCGTATCAACGCCGCGACCCACGAGCATGGCCTGACCTATGGCCGCTTCATCGACGGCCTCAACAAGTCGGGCATCGAGATCGATCGCAAGATCCTGTCGGACATGGCCATCCACGAGCCGCAGGCTTTCGCGGCCCTGGTCGCCAAGGCCAAGGTGGCGCTCGAATATCTGAAGAACACCACGCCGAACGCTTTTGAAAGCGCTGTCGCCTAAGACCAGCGCTTCCCAAGCATTCGCAATTCTGATTTGGGGAACCCGCGCTGGCACGGCTGGCGCGGGTTTTTCTTTTGCCTGATCCTTGGAGTGATTTCACTTTAGAAGTGACTTTCACTTTGAGGCCGACCTCCCAACGCAGCGAGTTTGACCGTGAACGACGCAACCACTGGCCTGGATACGCTTGAAAACTCACTTCTGGCCGAGATCGCCTCGGCCGCCGATGAGCCGGCCATCGAGGCCGTGCGCATCGCTGCTTTCGGTAAGAAGGGCAGCGTGTCCGAGATGCTGAAGACACTTGGCGCCATGACCGCCGAGGAGCGCCAGATCAAAGGCCCAGCCATCAACGGCCTCAAGAACCGCGTCACCGACGCGCTGACTGCCCGCAAGGCTGAGCTCAAGGATGTGGCGATCACCGCCCGCCTCGCCGCCGAAAAGGTCGACGTGACGCTGCCGGTGCGGCAGTCGCCGGCTGAGCGCGGCCGTATCCATCCGATCAGCCAGGTCATCGACGAGATTGCCGCGATCTTCGGCGATCTCGGTTTCTCCATCGCGGAAGGTCCCGACATCGAGACCGACTATTACAATTTCACCGCGCTGAATTTTCCCGAAGGCCACCCGGCGCGCGAGATGCACGACACCTTCTTCTTCCAGCCGGACGAGAAGGGCGAGCGCAAGCTTTTGCGCACGCACACTTCGCCGGTGCAGATCCGCACCATGGAAACGAAGAAGCCGCCGATCCGCATCGTCATTCCTGGCAAGACGTACCGGCAGGATTCGGACGCCACCCACTCGCCGATGTTCCATCAGGTCGAGGGGCTGGTGATCGACAAGACAGCCAACGTCGCCAACATGAAGTGGGTGCTGGAGGAGTTCTGCAAGGCCTTCTTCGAGGTGCCGCAGGTTAAGATGCGCTTCCGGCCGTCCTTCTTCCCGTTCACCGAGCCAAGCCTCGAGGTTGACATCCAGTGCGATCGCTCGCGGCCCGGCGAAGTGCGCTTCGGCGAAGGCTCCGATTGGATGGAGATCCTCGGCTGTGGCATGGTGCATCCCAACGTGCTGCGCCATGGCGGTCTCGATCCGGACGAATATCAGGGTTTTGCCTGGGGCATGGGCATCGACCGCATCGCCATGCTGAAATACGGCATGCCGGACCTGCGCGCCTTCTTCGATGCAGACGTGCGCTGGCTGTCGCATTACGGCTTCCGGCCGCTCGACATGCCGACTTTGTTCGGAGGCCTGAGCGCATGACAGCGCCCTATGCCGGCGGCTGCCGCTGCGGCGCCGTGCGGTTCGAGGCCTCTGCCGAACCGCATCACGTCAGCTACTGCCATTGCGGCGATTGCCGGCGGGCCAGCGGCGCGCCGGTGTCGGCCTTTGTCGGCTTCCTGGTCGATCAGGTCGCGTTCACCGGCAAGGCGCTGAAGATGTATGAGAACGGCCCGGTGACGCGCTCTTTCTGCGGCACCTGCGGCTCACCCATCGCCTATGTCGACGAGCGGCTGGAAGAAGACATCTACTTCATGCTCGGCGCCATGGACATGCCGGCCGATTTCCAGCCGACGCTGCATGCCTATATCGGCGAGCAGCTTGCCTTCCTGCATATGTCCGACGACCTGCCGAGACATCTGAAATCAAGCGTCAAAAGACCAGACGGAACAGTCCCATGAAATTCACCCTCTCCTGGCTCAAGGACCACCTCGAGACCGACGCCACGCTCGACGAGATCGTCGAGCGGCTGACTTCGATCGGTCTCGAAGTCGAGCATGTCGACGACAAGTCGAGCCTGAAACCATTCGTCATCGCCAGGGTGCTGACGGCGGTTCAGCATCCCGATGCCGACCGGCTGCGCGTGCTGACCGTCGACACCGGCGACGGCAAGCCTCCGGTGCAGGTCGTTTGCGGCGCGCCAAACGCCCGCGCGGGCCTGATCGGCGCCTTTGCCGCGCCCGGCACCTATGTGCCCGGCATCGACGTAACGCTGACGGTCGGCAAGATCAGGGGCGTCGAAAGCCACGGCATGATGTGTTCCGAGCGCGAGCTGGAGCTGTCCGACGAACACAATGGCATCATCGACCTGCCTGAGGATGCGCCGGTCGGCACCAGCTTCGCCGCCTATGCGCACATCGACGATCCGGTCATCGAGATCAACTTGACGCCGAACCGGCCGGATGCCACCAGCGTCTACGGCATCGCCAGGGATCTGGCGGCGAGCGGGCTTGGCCGCCTCGTCGGCGGCGCCATCATGCCGCATGTCGGCAATGGCATGTGTCCGATCAAGGTGACGATCGAAGCGCCGGAGCTTTGCCCCGGCTTCGCGCTCAACTTGGTCAAGGGCGTCAAGAATGGAGCCTCGCCAAAATGGCTGCAGCAGCGGCTGATCGCCATTGGGCTGAGACCCATCAGCGCACTGGTCGACATCACCAACTACGTCACCTTCGACCGCGGCCGCCCGCTGCATGTGTTCGACGCCAGCAAGGTTGCCGGCAATCTCGTCGTGCGCCGCGCGCGCGATGGTGAAAAGGTGCAGGCGCTCGACGGCCGCGAATACACGCTGACGCCGGAAATGTGCGTCATCGCAGATGACAACGGCGTCGAGTCGATCGCCGGCATTATGGGCGGCGAGCATTCGGGCTGCGACGAGAACACCTCAGATGTGCTGATCGAATCCGCCCTTTGGGATCCGATCACCACGGCGCGCACCGGCCGCACGCTCGGCATCATCACCGATGCGCGCTACCGCTTCGAGCGCGGCGTCGACCCCGAATTCATGGTTCCGGGCGTCGAACTGGCAACGAAACTGGTGCTCGATTTCTGCGGCGGCACGCCGACCGAAATGGAGGTCGTCGGTTATGCCGGTCACACGCCGAAGATCGTTTCCTTCCCGCTTTCGGAAGTGAAGCGGCTGACCGGCATCGAGGTTCCCAGCGCGGAAAGCCTCGACATCCTGTCGCGCCTCGGCTTCAAGCCGGAGGGCTCGGGCGATGTCGTCGATGTCGCCGTGCCGTCCTGGCGCCCCGACGTCGATGGCAAGGCAGACCTGGTCGAGGAGGTCATGCGCATCCACGGTGTCGACAACATCGCGCCGCAGCCGCTCGGTGCGCATGACGCGGTCAATGCAAAGATCCTCACCACGCTGCAGGTCCGTACCCGCACGGCCAAGCGCGCGCTTGCCGTGCGCGGCATGATGGAAGCCGTTACCTGGTCGTTCATTCCGGCCAAGCACGCCGAGCTGTTCGGCGGCGGCCAGACCGCGCTGAAGCTCGCCAACCCGATCGCCGCCGACATGTCCGACATGCGGCCCTCGCTGCTGCCGGGCCTGATCGCGGCTGCCCAGCGCAACGCCGACAAGGGTATTGGCGACGTGGCGCTGTTCGAAGTGTCGGGCACTTATGAGGGCGACGGCGCCGACCAGCAGCGGCGCGTCGCCGCCGGCGTGCGTCGCGGCACCGCCAAGCTCGACGGTTCCGGCCGCAACTGGGCCGGCAATTCCGGCCCGGTCGGCGTGTTCGACGCCAAGGCCGATGCGATCGCCGCACTTGAAGCCTGCGGTGCGCCTGTCGACCGGCTGCAGATCGAGGCCGGCGGCCCGGCCTGGTATCATCCCGGCCGTTCCGGCACGATCAAGCTCGGCCCGAAAACCGTGCTCGGAACTTTCGGTGAATTCCATCCGAAGACGCTGGAAGGGCTCGATGTTTCTGGCCCGCTGTGCGGCTTCGAGGTCTTCGTCGATGCCGTGCCTGAACCGAAGGCCAAGCCGACGAAAACCAAGCCGAAACTGGAACTGTCGCCCTTCCAGGCGGTCAAGCGCGATTTCGCTTTCGTCGTCGACAAGTCGGTCGAGGCCGGCACGCTGGTGCGCGCAGCGCTCGCCGCCGACAAGAAGCTCATCACCGCCGTCTCGGTCTTCGATATTTTCGAAGGCGCTTCGCTGGGCGAGGGCAAAAAATCGATCGCCATCGAAGTGTCGATCCAGCCGGTCGAAAAGACGCTCACCGACGAGGATTTCGAGGCGTTGGCCAAGCGCATCATCGAGAATGTCGGCAAGCAGACCGGGGGCGTTCTGCGGGGCTAAAAAACTTGCGAGCAGATGGCGAATCGCCCTCCAAAGGGCGATGGACCATCTGCGGTATTCCGGCCTTCCCCTTGAAGAACAGCGCGCGGCGTTTCTCGCCATCGTGTCTGCCGACCCGCTGTTATGCGACGCGGTGGCGCGGGCTCGCACGCTCGACCTGCCGGACTGGCTGGTGGTATCCGGCGCTCTCTACAACAGCATCTGGAACCACCTGACCGGCAAACCGTCGGGCTACGGCATCAGGGATGTTGATCTTTTCTACTTCGATGACAGCGACCTGTCCTATGAGGCCGAGGACGCGGTGATCCGCCGGGCGGAGAAGCATTTCGAGGGGCTGGCGTTGCCGGTCGAGGTGCGCAACCAGGCGCGGGTGCATCTGTGGTATCCGCAGAAGTTCGGACGGCCGTGCCCGCGCTATTCGAGCGCCAGCGAATCCGTCAGCCATTTTGCCTCGAAGACGCACGCCGTCGGGGTTCGATACGACGCTGACGGGCAGCTCGAGATCGTGGCACCGTTTGGTCTTGACGACATTTTCTCGTTTCGCATCACGCCGAACCGGGTGATGGACAATCAGCGCACGCATGAGGCGAAGGGTAAGCGTGCAAGGGAGAACTGGCCGGAGATTAGTGTCGAGCCTTGGTAAAAATGTCGGCAGGGCAGAGGGGGGCGCTTCACGTCAGCGTCCCCATCTTCTGCACCGCGCTGCGTACGAAAAAGGGGCGCGCGGCGCCCCTTCCGATTACTCACCAGTTTTCAACCATTCACCAGCGTGAGCTCCTTCTCCGCATAGCGCCTACCGACCACCTTGTCGGGCGACAGCGCGTCACCAATCGCCTGCACCTCGACCGCGCTCAGCGCGATCCCGGCAGCCGCCGCATTCTGCTCCAGATGGCGTATCCTTCTCGCGCCGGGGATCGGCACGATGAAATCGCCCTGGTGCAGCACCCAGGCCAGCGCCAGTTGGGCCGAAGTTACCCCCTTTTCAGCTGCCAGCTTTTCCAGCGTCGCGATGACAGCGGCGTTGGCTTCCATCGCCTCGGCCTGGAAGCGCGGCAAGGTCCGGCGCCAGTCGTCGTCGCTCAGCGCCTCGGGCTTGGCGATCGTGCCGGTCAGCAGGCCACGGCCGAGCGGGCTGTAGGGAACAAAACCGATGCCGAGTTCGCGGCAGACGGCGAACACCTCGTCTTCCGGGTCGCGGCTCCAGAGCGAATATTCGCTCTGCACGGCAGCAATTGGATGCACGGCATGGGCCCGGCGGATGGTCGCCGCACTCGCCTCCGACAGGCCGAGCGCGCGCACCTTGCCCTCGCGCACCAGCTCGGCCATGGCACCGACCGTGTCCTCGATCGGCACGTTGGGGTCGACACGGTGCTGGTAGTAGAGGTCGATCACATCCGTGCCGAGCCGCTTCAGCGACGCCTCGGCGACCGCCTTGACGTGCTCGGGGCGGCTGTCGACGCCGGCCATGCGGTCGAGGCCTGTACCTTCCTCCAAAATCCTGAAGCCGAATTTTGTCGCGATCGTCACCTTGTCACGCGCGGACTTCAGCGCTTTGCCGAGCAGGATCTCGTTCTCGAACGGGCCATAGACCTCCGCCGTGTCGAAGAAATTGACGCCGATATCGATGGCGCGGTGCAGCGTGGCGATTGCGTCGGCTTCCGCCTGGCCGCCATAGGCGAAGCTCATGCCCATGCAGCCGAGGCCGACGGGATAGACGTTCAATTCAGTTCCTAGCTTGCGGGTTTGCATAACGCGTCTCCTTGTTGCGATGCGGCAGAAATAGCGCCTTGCCTTGTGTTCGATAATCGGCTCTCATTTGCACGGGCTGTTCTAAAAGATAGATCAATGAATCGCGCGCATCTTTCCCAACTGGCCGTGCTGGCAACCGTTGCCCAATGCGGCAGCTTTCGCGGCGCGGCCAGGGAATTGGCCATCGCGCCTTCGGCGGTCAGCCATGCGGTGTCCAGCCTAGAGGCGCGGCTTGGCGTTCGGCTGCTGGCGCGCAGCACACGCAGCGTCGCGCCGACCGAAGAAGGTGCGCAGTTGCTGGAACGGCTGCGACCGGCGCTGTCGGAGATCGATCTGGCGCTGGAGACGGCAATCGAGACACGCGACCGGCCGGCCGGCAATCTGCGCCTGACCGTGCCGCGCACCGCAGCCCATTTGGCGCTGACGCCACGGCTGGGCGCCTTTGCGTCGGCCTATCCCGATATCGTGCTGGAGATCGTCATCGAGGACCGTTTCACCGACGTGGTGGAAGGGGGCTTCGATGCTGGCGTCAGGCTAGGCGAGAGCCTGCAGCGCGACATGATCGCGGTGCGCATCGGGCCGGACCTTCGCGGCGCGGTGGTCGGCGCCCCGGTCTATTTCGAGGTCAACCCCAAGCCGCGTCACCCGCGCGACCTGGCTGACCACCGCTGCATCCGCTTCCGCTTCTCCAGCGGCATCCTCTACCGCTGGGAGTTCGAGAGAGGCCGCGAGGCGATCGAGATGGCGGTGGAGGGACCGCTGATCCTCGACGAGGACCATTTGATCGCCCAGGCGGCGGTCGACGGCGCTGGGCTCGCCTTCGTCTTTGAGGATTATGTCCGCGCGCCGCTCGCCGACGGCAGGCTGATCCGTGTGCTGGAGGACTGGTGCCCCTCCTTCGACGGCTTCTTCGTCTATTATCCGAGCCGCCGGCAGATGCGCCCGGCGCTCAGGGCGTTTGTCGATTTCTTCAAGGTGAGTGGATAGAGCGGGCTCGCTCGCCCCGGTAGGTCGGCTGAGGGACGGGGTGGGTAGCGCCCTACGAGACCCCCACCCCGCTTCGCAAAATCCGCTTCGCGGCATTTGCTGCGCGACCCTCCCCACAAGGGGGAGGGTGAAGCGCGCTGGAAGAAAGCCGAACCAACATTCGTTCACTCCCCATGCAAACATCGATCACCAACAGCGCCACCCGCTATGGCTGGGGCGCGATCCTTCTCCACTGGCTGATTGCGCTCATTTTCATCGGCCAGTTCGGGCTCGGCTTCGTCATGGTGCGGTTGACCAGCCAGCGCACCGCCTTCGAGCTGATCCAACTGCACAAATCCTTCGGCTTCCTGCTGCTCGGGCTTGTGTTGCTGCGCATCGCCTGGCGTCTTGGCAATGCAACGCCGGCGCTGCCGCGCTCGGTCGGAACCCTGGAGCGTCGGGCAGCACCGTTGGCCCATCTTGCGCTCTACGCGTTTCAGCTTGCCTTGCCCTTGTCCGGCTGGGCGCTGGTGTCGGTCTCGATGCTGGAGATCCCCAGCCTGCCGTTCAACCTGTTCGTCATGCCGAACCTGCCGCTGGCCGAATCGGATGGTGCCGAGAGCTTCTGGGCGGCTGCACATTGGTATCTCGCCTATGCCGGCATGACGCTTGTGGCTCTCCACGTCGCGGCGGCGCTGCGGCATCATTTCCAGCTCAGGGATGGCGTGCTCACGCGCATGGTCACGCCTTCGTCAGATTCGGAATAGAGCGAGCGGTTCATTCGTTCATGGAGTGAGGGCGCAAGAAATGCGCTGCCTCCAACAAGGAACATCCCCATGTACACGCGCATCCTCGGATTTGCGGCGGTCGCCGCTTGCCTTGCCATGCCTGTTTCTGCGGCCGTCGCGCTGGGTGACGCCGCCGGCAGCTATTCGATCAGCCCGGCCAGCTCCAGCATCCGCTTCTCCATCGGCAAGGTCGGCGGCGGCGGCCTCAATGGCACCTTCGCCCGCTTCAAGGGCTCGATCCGCATCGACAACAGCGATGTCGGGCGCTCAGCTGTCAATTTCACCATTTTTCCCGAAAGCGTCGGCACCGGCCAGGGCCGTATCGATGCCTTCCTGCGCTCCGACGCGGTGTTTGATGCCGCCAACAGCCCGGAAATCCAGTTCCGCTCTACCAGCGTGACCCGAACCAGCGACACCACGGCTCTCGTCAGCGGCCGGCTGACGGCGCGCGGCAAGACGTTCCCGGAAAAATTCACGGCCGAGCTCGGCGGTCTCAAGGCCGGCATGATCAAATTCCATGTCACCGGCAAGGTGCTGAGGTCGCGCTACGGCATGGATGTCGGCACGCCGATCTATTCCAACATCGTCGACTTCGACATGACGCTGACCGGCAAAAGGGGCTGACCTCGTCATTGGCTTTTCCGGCGATTTCGGGCAAACCTCGTCGCCTGTAATCGTGATGGAGATGCCTGATGTTCCGATGGGGTGTGTTGTCGACGGCCAAGATCGGCCGCGAGCATTTGTTGCCGGCGATGGTCGAGGCGGAGAATAGCGTGCTGTCGGCGATCGCCAGCCGCGATCTGTCGAAGGCCAAGGCGCTGGCCGATCGCTTCGGTGCGCGCCATGCCTTCGGCTCCTATGAGGAACTGCTTGCCTCCAACGAGGTCGACGGCGTCTACATCCCGCTGCCGACCTCGCAGCATGTCGAGTGGGCGGCCAAGGCCATCGAAGCCGGCAAGCATGTGCTGGTCGAAAAGCCGCTGGCGCTCGACGCCAAGGACATCCTGCCGCTGATCAAGCTGCGCGACCAGAAAAGGGTGCTGGTCTGCGAAGCCTTCATGGTCATCTACCACCCGCAATGGATCAAGGTGCGCGAGCTCATCGCCAGCGGCGCCATCGGCCGGCTGCGCCATGTGCAGGGCGCGTTCTCCTACTACAACGTCGACCCCAGCAACATGCGCAACCAGCTCGACCTCGGCGGCGGCGCGCTGCCCGACATCGGCGTTTACCCGACCGTGTCGACGCGCTTTTCCACCAGCAAGGAGCCGCTGCGCGTGCAGGCAACGATCGAGCGCGACAAGACATTCGGCACCGACATCTACTCCTCGATCCGTGCCGATTTCGGTGACTTCGAGCTGTCGTTCTATCTGTCGACTCAGATGGCGGCGCGCCAGGTGATGGTGTTCCACGGCGAGAAGGGTTTCATCGAGTTGTTCTCGCCTTTCAATGCCGGGCTCTACGACCACCACCGCGTCGAACTGCACAACCAGAACCACACCGAGGCGCAGGTTTTTCGCTTTCCCGGCACGCAGCAGTACCGGCTGGAGGTCGAGACCTTCGCGCGCGCGGCACAGGGCGGCAAGGAGCGCGTCTTCACGCTGGAGGAATCGGTGCTCAATCAGAAAGTCATCGACGCCATCTTCCGCGCCGGCGGCAAAGAAGGCTGGGAGACCGTCTGAATTCCTTGCATTGAAATAGCCGGCTAATTCTGGGAGGAAAAATGGCTGACGATGCGGACGTGATCATTGTCGGCGCCGGCCTTGCAGGGCTGGTTGCCGCCGCCGAGCTCGCCGAGGCCGGCAAGAAAATCATCATCGTCGACCAGGAGCCGGAGCAGTCGCTCGGCGGCCAGGCATTCTGGTCGTTCGGCGGCCTTTTCCTCGTCGATTCGCCCGAGCAGCGGCGCATGCGCATCCGCGATTCGCATGACCTGGCGCTGGAAGACTGGCTGGGCACCGCGGCTTTCGATCGGCCCGAGGATTTCTGGCCGCGCAAATGGGCGGAAGCCTATGTCGGCTTTGCCGCCGGCGAAAAACGCTCCTGGCTGATACAGCGCGGCCTGAAATTCTTTCCCGTGGTCGGCTGGGCCGAGCGTGGCGGCGGCAATGCCATCGGCCACGGCAATTCGGTGCCGCGCTTCCACATCACCTGGGGCACGGGCCCCGGCGTTCTCGAACCCTTCGTACAGCGCGTGCGCGAGGCGCAGAAGCGCGGACTGATCAGTTTCAAATTCCGCCATCGGGTCGATGAATTGACCCGCACGGGTGCGACTGTCGACGGGGTGCGCGGCGACATCCTGCAACCGAGTACCGCCGAGCGCGGCCACAAGAGTTCGCGCGAAATATCAGGAGATTTCGAGCTTCGCGCGCAAGCCGTGATCGTCGCTTCCGGCGGCATCGGCGCCAACCATCAGCTTGTGCGGGAAAACTGGCCGCAGCGGCTGGGCGCGGCGCCCAAGCGCATGATCACCGGCGTGCCCGACCACGTCGACGGCCGCATGCTGGCGATCACGGAACAGGCCGGCGGTTCGATCATCAACCGCGACCGCATGTGGCACTATGTCGAGGGCATCAAGAACTGGGCGCCGATCTGGACCGACCATGCGATACGCATCCTGCCCGGCCCATCATCGCTGTGGCTCGATGCGCGCGGCAAGCGCCTGCCGGTGCCGCTCTATCCCGGCTTCGACACTCTGGGCACGCTCTCCCACATCATGAGCACCGGCTTCGACTATTCCTGGTTCATCCTGACCAAGAAGATCATCCAGAAGGAGTTCGCGCTGTCGGGCTCCGAGCAGAACCCCGATCTGACCGGCAAGAGCTGGCGCCAGGTGCTCGGCCGCGCCACATCGGGCATTCCGGGCCCCGTCAAGGCGTTCATGGAAAAGGGCGAGGACTTCATCGTCGAGGCCGATTTGCCGGCGCTGGTCGCGCGCATGAACGCGCTGGCCGGCGGCGAGGCGCTGCTTGAGGTGGCTCAAGTCGAGCGCGAGATCCGCGCCCGCGATAGGCAGCTCGATAACCCTTTCTCCAAGGATATGCAGATCACCGCTCTGCGTGGCGCCCGCGCCTATCTCGGCGACCGGCTGATCCGCACGGCCAAGCCGCACAAGATGCTCGATCCGGCAAATGGCCCGCTGATCGCGGTGCGGCTCAACATCTTGACCCGCAAGACGCTGGGCGGCCTGCAGACCGATCTCGACAGCCGCGTGCTGGGGGCAGATGGGCAGCCGGTCGCCGGGCTCTATGCCGTCGGCGAAGCCGCCGGTTTCGGCGGCGGCGGCGTGCATGGCTATGCGGCGCTCGAAGGCACCTTCCTCGGCGGCTGCATCTTTTCCGGCCGCAGCGCCGGCCGGGCAGCGGCTGCCTCGGTGGCGTGAAGGGGCGCCACTTGGTCCTCAGAGTTTGGCCGCGATCACCAGCGCCAGCCGCCCCGTCCAAGCGCGGTCACCGCATCGACGATCCGGGTGAAGCTGGTGCGGGCGCGGCCAACCGTGTGCCGGGCTCTGAGATAGCCGTGAACCAATCCCGGCTCCTCGAACCACGTCGCGTGGCCACCTGCCGTGATGATCAGGTCGCGATAGGTCTCGCCATCCGATGACAGCGGGTCGCATTCGGCGGTGATCAGCACTGTCGGCGGCAAGTTGGAGAAATCGGTGTCGGCAAGCGGGGCCAGCGTCGCATCGCCGCTACGGTTTTGCCCTCCAGTGCGAATGTGCTTGTAGAATTCGAGATCGCGCACGGTCAGCATCGGCGCTTCGGCGTGCTTGACATAGGAGCCTTTCGAGCGGTCTCCGCCGAGGCCGGGATAGATCAGCACCTGGCCGACCGGCCTTTTCGAATGGCCGCGCGTGGCGTGACTGACGGCGGCGCAGAGATTGCCGCCGGCGCTGTCGCCGCAGAGCACGATAGGATGATCGCGATTGGCGGCGGCCCATTCGAAGGCGCTCATGGCATCGTCGAAGGCGGCTGGATGCAAATGTTCCGGCGCCAGCCGGTAATCTACGGAGACCACCTCATAGCCTGTGCGCGAGCACAGCTCCGCGCAAACATCGTCATGGCTGTCCAGCCCACCAAGGATGAAGCCGCCGCCGTGGACATAGAGCACCGTCACGCCTGCCTGGAGTGGGCTTCGGTAGATACGGATCGGGATATCGTGCGTCGGCGTTGCAATGGCGGAGGTTTCGACAGCGACGCCCTCGGGATAGCCGGCAAAGAATTCCCGGCACATGCGGTCGTAGATCTCGCGCTGCTGCGCGATCGTGTAGCCGATCGTATCGGGCGGATAGTAGGAATTGGTGCGCTCGATGAAGGCCCAGGTCTCGGCATCGATGAGGGTTTTGTCGGTCATGGGTGCTGGAAAGGCGGCCAAGGCTGAGCCTGGGCGCCCCCTTCTGTCCTGCCGGACATCTCCCCCTCAAGGGGGGAGATCGGATGTTGCGAAGGCTTTCGCCAACCTTCGGCGTCGCAAGAAGAGTGCAGAAATCGAAGCTGCCAATCTCCCCCCTTGAGGGGGAGATGTCCGGCAGGACAGAGGGGGGTGAGCGCCGTCATTTCGGCAACAATCCTTACTTCCCCTTCCACACCGGCTCACGCTTCTCCGCAAAAGCCCGAAAACCCTCCATATTGTCCTCGGAGCCATAGAGCGCATCGACCGTCGGCAATTGCCGGCGGGTCACCTTGTTCATGGCGTCCTGGAAGGTCAGCGCCTCGGCCACGCGCGCCGTCTCCTTGATCGCGGCAAACACCAGCGGTGGGCCGCCTGCGAGCAGCCGGGCGATCTCCCAGACGCGATCTTCCAGCTTTTCCTTGGGCAGCACTTCGTTGACCAAGCCCCAGCGATGCGCTTCAGCGACATCCATCCAGCGGCCGGTGAGCAGAAGGTCCATGGCGACATGGTAGGGGATGCGCTTCGGCAGCTTGATCGTCGCCGCGTCGGCCAGCGTGCCGGCTCGGATCTCGGGCAGCGCGAAGGAGGAATGATCGGAGGCGTAGATGAGGTCGCAGGACAGCGCCAGCTCGAAGCCGCCGCCGACCGCCATGCCGTTGACGCACGCGATGATCGGCTTGTTGAGGTCGCGCAGCTCCTGCAGGCCGGCAAAGCCGCCGACGCCATAGTCGCCGTCGACCGCATCGCCGCCGGCAGCTGCTTTGAGGTCCCAGCCCGCGCAGAAGAACTTGTCGCCAGCGGTCTTGACGATGGCGACGCGCAATTCCGGATCGTCTCGGAACGCCTTGAAGGTCTCGCCCATCAGCCGCGAGGTCTTCAGGTCGATGGCGTTGGCCTTGGGCCGGTCGAGGGTGACTTCGAGGATGGTGCCCTCGCGGCGGGTCGAAATGACGTCAGACATTCTTGTTCTCTCCCAGCACCAGCAGCGCGTCGGCGATCCAGGCGCCCTTGCCCTCTGCACAGACGATCAGCGGGTTGATGTCGAGTTCTTCGATCTCACCGGCATTCTGCTGCACGAAGGCGGCAATGCCAGAGATAGCATCGATGGCAGCCGCGACATCGGCCTTAGGCCGGCCGCGATAGCCTTCGAGCAACGGGAACAGTTTCAGGCCGCGCAGCGCCGCCTCGATATCGTCGAGGGTCGCCGGCAGCATCAGCGTGACGCTGTCGCGCAACAGCTCGACCAGCACGCCACCAGTGCCGAGCGTCATCACCGCGCCGAACATCGGATCGCGGGTGAAGCCGACGATGAGTTCGGCAACACCGTCGCGCACCATGCGCTCGACATAGAGCCCGGTGCCGAGCGGCAACAGGTCATGCGCTGCGGTGCTGACGGATTCGGCATCCCTGAGATTGAGCCTGACAGCGCCAACTTCGGATTTGTGGGTGACGCCGAGCGCCTTCAACGCGACGGGAAAACCGAGCGCCATGGACGAAATCACCGCCTCGACGGCATTGGCGGCGCGCTCGCCCTTCGGCACCGGCAGGCCGGCTTTGATCAGCCGTGACTTCGCCTCGGCTTCGTCGGGCGTGACGTGGTCGCCCCCGGGGGCACCGGAGGCCGACGTGTCGATCGGCTGCGCCTGCGGTTCAGCCCAAGCCCAGCCGATGAAGGCTGCTGCGCCGGCTGCATCCATCGCTTCCGAAATGCCGAACAACGGCACCATGCCGCGCGCCATCAGTTCGGCAGTGTATTCCTCCGGCAGGTTCTCCGGCAGCGAGGAGACGATCGCACCATGCGCCTTGTTGGTCTTGAGCGCCGATTCGAAAGCGCGCAACGTCGCCCACCAGTCGGTGACCGAGCAGCGGTCGGGTCGCGGAAAATCGAGCACCAGCATGTTGAGGTCGAAACCGCCCGACACCATGGCGGTGAAGGTGGCGGTCATCGCCGGCTCGTTGTTCCAGATGAAGGTGTGATAGTCCAAGGGATTGGCGACCGCGACCAGCGGCCCGAGCGTCGATTTGACATGGGCGCGGTGGCTGTCGGTCAGCACAGGGAAATTGACCCAGCGGCCTTCGGCGCTGTCGGCCATGACGGAGGCCTCGCCGCCGGAGCAGCTCATCGACGACAGCCTATAGCCGGGCAAAGGTCCGGTGATGTGCAGCAGCTTCAGCGCCTCGATGAAGGCGGGGATTGAATCGACACGCGCAATGCCGAGCCGCCGCAGGAACGCACCCGAGGCCGCGTCCGAGCCGGCGAGCGACGCGGTATGCGAGACAGTCGCTTGCCTGGCCTGTTCGGAACGGCCGACCTTCATGGCGATGATCGGCTTCTTCAGCTCGCGGGCTCGTGCCGCCAGCCGTTCGAAGCCGGCTACCGAATCGAAGGCTTCGATGTGCAGGCCGAGCGACGTGACCCGCTCATCCTCGATCAGGCCGAGCGCCATTTCGGACAGGCCGGTCTGCGCCTGGTTGCCGGCGGTCATCAGGAAGGCGATCGGCAGGCCGCGCTTCTGCATGGTCATGTTGATGGCGATGTTGGAGGACTGGGTGATGATGGCGACGCCCTTGCCGCCCTCGGCCAGTCTTATGCCGCCATGCTGGTCGGGCCACAGCAGCGCGCCGTCGGCATAATTGATCAGGCCGTAGCAATTCGGCCCGATGATCGGCATCTGGCCGGCCGCCGCGACCAGCTCGGCCTGCAGCCGCTCGCCATCATCGTCATAGGCCTCGGTTTCGAGGAAGCCGGCGGCAAAGCAGACGGCGCCGCCGGCGCCGCGTTCGGCCAGCGCCTTGATCACCTCGATGGTCAAATGCCGGTTGACGCCGACAAAGGCAGCATCCGGCGCGCCGGGCAGGTCAGCCACCGAACGATAGGCCTTGCGACCGGCAACCTCGTCCTTGGTCGGATGCACCGGCCAGATCTCGCCGGCAAAACCCATCTTGATCGATTGCGCGACGACGGCTGCGGCCTGCGCGCCGCCGAAGACGGCGATCGATTTAGGCCGCAGGAGACGCTCCAGTTTATGCATATGTTATGCCCCGAACGGGCGCAGCAGCGCCCTTGAAATGATGTGGCGCTGGATCTCGGATGTGCCTTCCCAGATGCGCTCGACGCGCGCGTCGCGCCAGATGCGCTCCAGCGGCAGATCGTCCATCAGCCCCATGCCGCCATGGATCTGGATCGCTTCATCGGCGACGTATGCGAGCATTTCGGTGGCTTTCAGCTTGGCCATGGCCATGTCCTGGTCGGTGACGGTGCCCTGATCGTACTTCCAGCCGGCTTCGAACACCATCAGGTCGGCGGCCTTCAATTCGGTCGCCATGTCGGCAAGCTTGAACGATACGCCCTGGAACTTGCCGATCTGCTGGCCGAACTGCTGGCGCTGCGCGGCGTATTCGACGGCATGGCCAAGCGCACGCTCGGCGCGGCCGAGGCAGGTGGCGCCGACCTGCAGCCGGGTGGCGCCGAGCCAGGAATTGGCGACGTCGAACCCCTTGTGGACTTCGCCCAACACTTGGGCTCCGGGTAGCCGGCAATCGTCGAATTCGAGGATGGCGTTGGTGTAGCCGCGATGCGAGACGTTGCGGTAACCGTCACGGACGGTGAAGCCTTTGGTGCCCTTGTCGACGAAGAAGGCGGTGATCTTCTTGCGTTTGCCGCGCGGCGAATCCTCTTCGCCTGAGGCCATGAAAACGATGGCGAAGTCGGCGAGGTCGGCGTGGGAGATAAAATGCTTGGTGCCGTTCAGCACCCAGTCGTCGCCGTCCTGAACGGCGGTTGCCTTCATGCCGCGCAAATCGGAGCCGGCGCCCGGCTCGGTCATGGCCAGGCAGTCCCATTTCTCGCCACGGATGCAGGGGAACAGATATTTCTCGCGCTGTTCGGGTGTGCCGGCCAGGAGGATGTTGGAGGGACGCGCCACGCAGGTCCAGTGCAGCGCGTAATTGGCCCGGCCGAGTTCCTTCTCGTAGAGCAGCCAGGTCACCGTATCGAGGCCGGCACCGCCGACATCGGCCGGCATGTTGGCGGCATAGAGCCCGGCCTCGATCGCCTTTACCTTGATCTCTTCGATCAGGTCGCGGCGCAGCACGCCGGTGCGCTCGACCTCGCGCTCATGCGGGTAAAGCTCGTTCTCGACGAACGCGCGCGTCGTCTCGACGATGAGCTTCTGTTCCTCCGACAGCCCGAAATCCATGCTCTCAGCCTTTCTTCTTGCCGGTCTTTTTCTTCGGCTTTTCGGCTTTCTTGACCGGTTTCAAGGCTTTGGCCTTCTCGGCCGCCTTGGAGGCCATGGGCTTCTTCGCCGCCAGCTTGGCCAGCTGCCTGGTATAGTCCTTATGCAGCGCGCCGGCGCCCCAGCCCTTGCCTTTGTTTTGTTTCGACAGCGCATCCATGATGGCGACCAGATTGTCGTCGCGGATCTTTTCCAGCTCGCGGATCGACAGCCCATGCGCCTGTTCGTCCGACTGCGTGGCGATCAGGTCGACCAGTTCGTCGTTGAACTCAGGCACGTCCATCAGCTTGGTCCATGGCCATTTCAGGCACGGCCCGAACTGCGCCATGAAGTGGCGCATGCCGGCCTCGCCGCCGGCGACGCGATAGACCTGGAACATGCCCATCTGCGCCCAGCGCAGGCCGAAGCCGTAGCGCATGATGTCGTCGAGTTCCTCGACCGTGCAGATGCCGTCCTTGATCAGCCACAGCGCCTCGCGCCATGCCGCTTCGAGCAGGCGGTCACCGACGAAGGCCTCGATCTCCTTGCGGATGACGACAGGCTTCATGCCGATCGAGGCATACATCTCCTTGGCGACCTCGATCGCCTCGGGGAAGGTCTGCTCGCCACCGACGATCTCCACCAGCGGCAGGAGATAGACCGGGTTGAACGGATGGCCGACGACCAGCCGCTCCGGATGCTTCTTCATCGCCACCTGCATGTCGGTCGGCTTGATGCCGGAAGTCGAGGAGCCGACAATCGCGTTGGCCGGCGCGTGAGCGTCGATCTCGGCCAGCACGCGGTGTTTCAGGTCGAGCCGCTCCGGCACGCTCTCCTGGATGAAATCGGCATCGGCGACCGCTTCGGCGATGGTCTTGGCGAAGGTCAGCTTGCCCTCTTTCGGCAGGCCGCCGGGCACCATCTGCTTATAGGCGCGGCGCGCGCCCTTCATCACTTCGCCGACCTTGCGCGACGCCTCGGGATCGGGATCGAAGATCGACACGTCGATGCCGTTGAGCAGCAGGCGCGCCACCCAACCGGCGCCGATCACACCGCCACCGATGGCGGCTGCCTTGTTGATGATGCTCATGCTGAAGCTCCGGTTCTTGTCGCGGCGGTTGCGGGATCGATGAGGGGTACGCGCTCGCCGGCTCGGATCACCGAGGGATCGTAGGCCTTGCGGGCAAAGACTTCGAGCACGAAGGGCCGGAAGAATTCCATCGACAGCGTGTCATAGTCGGGGTCGAAGCTAGACTGGTCCCAGCGTTCGCAAAACTCGTCGCAATCGTCGAAATAAGCATGGCCGGCAAAGCGGTCGCGGGCGTGGCGGTTGCCGCCGAGATGATGGGCATAATAGAGCCGCTGGAAGTCGCCATGCTTTTCCACCACCCAAGTGCACTGCTCGCGCACGAAAGGTTTCAGGATCGAAGCGGCATATTCGTCGTGATTGTAAGGCGCATAGATGTCGCCGATGTCGTGCAGCAGCGCGCAAGCGATCCAGTCGGTGTCTGCGCCGTCGCGCCAGGCACGTGTCGCTGCCTGCAGCGAATGGCCGAGCCGGGTGATCTTGTAGCCGGAAAGACCCGCGTCGAGCTGCACCAGCGCGTCGAGCAGCCGCTCGCCGGTCCTGGCCGCATAGTCGATTTCATGCGCGGTCAGGAACTCGTAGTCGTCCCGGTCGCCATCCTTCATCGCGGTGAATTTTACGGTAGTCATGCCGACCCTCCCGACGAATAATTTATGCCGCGATCGGCGCCCGCTTGGTGAGGTTGAGCTTCTGCCGTACCTCTTCCGGCCCAAGGATTCTGGCGCCGAGATTGGTGACGATGCTGGCGGCGCGCTCGACCAGCTGTGCGTTGGTGGCCAGCACGCCCTTGTCGAGCCACAGATTGTCCTCCAGCCCGACGCGGACATTGCCGCCGGCCAGCACCGCCGCCGCGGCATAAGCCATCTGGTTGCGGCCGATGGCGAAGGCCGACCAGTTCCAGGTCGACGGCACATTGTTGACCATGGCCATGAAGGTGTTGAGATCATCAGGCGCACCCCACGGCACGCCCATGCAAAGCTGCACCAGCGCATCCGGGTTGAGCACCTTTTCCTCGACCAGTTGCTTGGCGAACCACAGATGGCCGGTGTCGAAAGCCTCGATCTCCGGCTTGACGCCGAGCGCCGTCATCATGCCGCCCATGGCGCGCAGCATGCCGGGCGTGTTGGTCATGACATAGTCGGCCTCGGCGAAATTCATGGTGCCGCAGTCGAGTGTGCAGATTTCCGGCAGGCATTGGCGCACATGTTCCATGCGGTTGGTGGCACCGCCCATGTCGGTGCCTTTTTCGTTGAGCGGCAGCGGCGCTTCCGGCGATCCGAACACCATGTCGCCGCCCATGCCGGCGGTCAGGTTCAGGATGACGTCGACTTCTGCCGCGCGGATGCGCTCGGTCACTTCGCGGTAGAGATGTACGTCGCGCCTCGGCCTACCGGTCTCGGGATCGCGCACATGGCAATGCACGATGGCGGCGCCCGCCTTGGCCGCATCGATGGCGGAATCCGCGATCTGCTTGGGCGAGCGCGGCACATGCGGGCTGCGGTCCTGCGACCCGCCGGACCCGGTCACGGCACAGGTAATGAAGACCTCACGGTTCATCGCAAGCGGCATGGAACTCTCCTCCGAAAGAAATAGACCTCAACAATGCCCGACTTGCCGGAAACTGTTTTGCGTTTTACGAAGCTTCCATGACGAAAAGCGAAAAACCAACGATCTTTCGCGCCGAGCGCTCGCCGCTTAGGGTGACGCTGCTGGTATTTTCCGGTTCGTCGATCATGTGCGTCGCATCCGCCGTCGATCCACTGCGCGCGGCCAACCGCATCTCCGGCGAGACCCTGTTCGATTTCAAGCTGGTCTCGGTGACCGGCGAGGCTCCAGTCACCACTTGCGGCCTGCCGGTGGCGGTCGGCGGCCGCTTCGATGCGGGCGAGTCGACCGACGTTCTTGTCGTCGTCGCCGGCTTCGGCACCCAGAACTATGCAACCTCGGCTCTGTTGTCCGGCCTGCGCCGGGCTGCACGGACAGCACGCGCTTGCGGCGGTGTCGAAGCCGGCACCTGGCTGGTGGCGCGCGCCGGCCTGCTGGAAGGACGCAGCGCCACCACCCACTGGGAAGACATGGAGGATTTTTCCTCGGCCTTTCCCGGCGTCGACGTGCGTCCGGACCGTTATGTCATCGACGGGCCGGTGTTCACCTCGGGCGGCGCGTCGCCGACCTTCGACCTGATGCTGCATCTCATCCGCACGAGGCTCGGCATGGCCGTCGCGCTCGATGTCGCCAGCGTCTTCATCTACGACCAGGCGCGCGCCGCCACCGACGCACAGCCGCTGGTCTCGCTCGGCCGGCTCGATGGCTACGATCCGCGGCTGGCGCAAGCGATCCGGCTGATGGAAGCGCATGTCGACCAGCCGCTGACCATTGAAGCGGTGGCCAAGCGCGCCGGCGTGACGGCACGGACGCTGGAGAGCATCTTTCGCAAATCGATCGGCGAGACACCGGGCGCCTATTATCTCAGGCTGCGCCTGGGCGCCGCGCGCCGGCTGGTAGTCGATACAAGGATCGCCATGGCCGATATTGCCGGGCGGACCGGATTCTCATCCGCCGCGGGGTTTTCAAGAGCGTTTTCAAGGGCTTTCGGCGAAGCGCCGGTCAGGCTGCGCCGGGGCTGACTATGATAGAATCAGGCAGCGTTCTGACGGTCGCTGCCGCCGTCGATCTGCGAGCGCATTTGCTTGGCAAGATGGGTCTCGAAACGGCTGGCCACAGCGCGATCCCATTCGTTCGAGCGGCGCGTGCCGTCCTTCGGATGCGGCATTGCCATCAGCCGGTCGATGATCGATCCAGCCTCGCCAGGTGAGAGCAGGGCGTCGATTTCACGTTCGTTCTGCATATCGGTTCGCCTCCTTCTTCCTCTCCCGCCACGAGCCACTCTTATACGAGATTCGTGACGGCAGTTTGAAGGCAAGAGCGAGGTTATTGAAGGGCGTCGAAGGGCAAAACCATGTCGCTGGACCGGGCCATGCGCAAAGCTGTTCCTGCGCCCAGGCAGGTCAGGTCAACGAGAAATCTATTGTTGGATTGCGCAATTCCCAAGGCAAAGCGCTGTACGCTTTTCCCGGGGAAACCGTTACCCACTTTTCCTGGAATTGCTCAAAGCCGCTTTTCGAACAGCACCGTGGTGAAGCCACTGTCCCATTCGTCATCGGGATAGCGGCTTTTCTCGATATAGCCGACCGCTTTGTAGAGTGCTTGTGCGGGCAGGTTGAACGTGTCGGTCTCCAGCCGCGCCTGCGCCAATCCGGCCGCACTGACCGCCTGTTCGGCATGGGAAAGCAGCTTGCGGCCGACACCTTGGCCTTGACGGGATGCCATCACGTGCAGGGCCTCGATGAAATCCGCGCGCCAATGGATCAAGCCGGCGACCTCGCCATCGATCTCGGCAACGGCGAATTCAGGCCAGCTCTGGTCGACATAGCGCCCGCCAATATCCGTCTCGACATAGCGTTGCGCGGCTGCTTCGGTGATGTTCGGCAGCCAGGTGCCTTCGAAGGTTTCCTGCAGCACCTGCTTCAGCGCCGGAATATCGCTCGCCTGCGCCGGGCGCACAATGATTCGATCCTCTGCCATTTCCGTCTCCTGCCAATGCATGTCGCCCAAAGTGCACAGCGATTTGGGACGACGACATGCCGCCGCACGGGTCCTCTTTCGGTGACACGTGTAGCGTCCTGGTCTCACGCAGGCTGCCGAAGATCTGTGCGATCCTCGGCAGCTTGTCGCGAAGTGGGCTGACTAGCAGATGGCGATGGCGGCGGCTTTCAGCCAGTGGCGCCGGATGTCGGTCCAAAGATGAAGCGGCGCTCGCCCTACACGTAGCGGTTGACGATGTTTTCCAGCAGTTCCTGGCGGCCGGACCTCGGCTGCGGCTCGATCTTCTTCTTGACGACACGCTCGGCGATATCCTCAAGCGTGCGCTTGCCGGCAAGCATCGCCTTGCCCTCGGCCGTGTTCCAGCCGGCATAGCGTTCGGCCAGCGGCGCCGACAGTGCCTTGTCCTCGACCATGCGCGCCGCAGCTTTCAGGCCGCGAGCGCAAGAGTCCATGCCGCCGATATGGCCGATCAGCAGGTCCTGCGGATCGAGCGACTGGCGGCGCAGCTTGGCGTCGAAATTGGTGCCGCCGGTCTTGAAGCCGCCAGCCTGCAGGACTTGGTAGTAGGCCAGTGCCATTTCCGGCACGTTGTTGGGGAACTGGTCGGTGTCCCAGCCCGACTGGTAGTCGTTGCGATTCATATCGATCGAACCGAAAATGCCGAGCGCATTGGCCAGAGCCAGTTCGTGCTCGAAAGAATGGCCGGCCAGGATGGCGTGGCCCTGCTCGATATTGACCTTGACCTCCTTCTCCAGCCCGAAGCGCTTGAGGAAGCCGTAGACCGTGGCGACATCGTAATCGTACTGATGCTTGGTTGGCTCCTGCGGCTTCGGCTCGATCAGGATCGTGCCCTTGAAGCCGATCTTGTGCTTGTAGTCGACGACCATGCTGAGGAACCGGCCGGCCTGTTCCTGCTCGCGCGCAAGGTCGGTGTTGAGCAGGGTCTCATAGCCTTCGCGCCCGCCCCACAGCACGTAGTTTTCGCCCTTCAGCCGCTTGGTGACGTCGATACAGCTTTTTACCGTCGCCGCCGCGTAGGCAAAGACATCCGGATCGGGATTGGTGGCCGCGCCCGACATGAAGCGGCGGTTGGAGAACAGATTGGCGGTGCCCCAAAGCAGCTTGACGCCGGTCTGCTTCATCTTGCCCGCGAAGTAGTCGGCGATCTCATCGAGGCGCGCCGCACTCTCGGAAAAATCCTTGCCTTCCGGCCGTACATCGGCGTCGTGGAAGCAGAAGTAGGGCGCGCCGAGCAACGAGAACATCTCGAAGGCGACGTCTGCTTTCAGTTTTGCCAGCTCCATCGTGTCGGTGCCGCCGGCCTTGGGAAACCACGGCCGGTCGAAAGTCTGGCCGCCGAACGGATCGCCACCCGGCCAGGCAAAGGAGTGCCAGTAGGCAACGGCGAAGCGCAGATGATCTTCCAGCCGCTTGCCGGCGACGACCTCATCGGGATTGTAGAACCTATAGGCCAGCGGATTGGTCGAATCCGGCCCTTCATATTTGATCTTCTGGATGTCGCCGAAAAATCCACTGCTCATGATTTCTGTCCTCTCACAAAGTTCTGACGCCATTACCTCAGGCGTAATTGGTTTCACGCCGGCGCTGGTTGAAAAGGGTCATGTCAAAGCCACCAAACGAAGGAGACAGACCATGACCGACCTCACCAAGATCGCTAAAAACTACATCACCGCCTGGAACGAAAGCGATGCCGGCCGCCGGGCCGAATTGCTCAAGGCGACCTTCACGGAAGACGTCAGCTACCGCGATCCGCTCATGCAGGGTGATGGCCATGAAGGCGTCGCGGCTCTGATCGACGGCGTGCAGCAGCGCTTTGCCGGTTTCCGGTTCTCGCTGAAGGGTACGCCGGACGGTTTTGCCGACAAGATCCGCTTCTCGTGGAATCTCGGACCTGAGGGGACGCCTTCGGTGATCGAAGGTACCGACATCGGAATCATCGAGAACGGCCGCCTCAAGAGCGTCACCGGTTTTCTCGACAAGGTGCCGGCGCAGTGAGCCGGACAGCCGCGGCGTGGGCGAAAGACCGTTCACGCCGTGGCGACCCTGATTGCCGGGTACAGCGCCCGGTAGCGCTGATAGGCATCGGCATAGGCGCCGCCGAGCGCCGCATCCGGTTCGATAGTTGCGTCCGTCCTCGGGGCCGTACAGATTTCGAGCGGATCGGCACCCGTCGCCGCGATCAGGCCGAGCCGCGCGGCACCAAAGGCGGCGCCGAAGTCGCCGTCGGCAGGAATGTCGACAGGCAGTTGAAGCGCGGTGGCAATCGCCTTCAACCAGTAGCGTGAGCGCGAACCGCCGCCGATCGCCGTCACCCGCGTCAAGGCTGTGCCGGCCGTGGCCAGCGCTTCGAGGCTGTCGCGGAAGGCAAAGGCTACACCCTCCAGCACGGCCTGGGTCAGCACGGCACGGCTCGATTGATGCGCCAGCCCGGTGAACGCGCCGCGAATGGCGGAATCATTGTAGGGCGTGCGCTCACCCGAGAGGTATGGCAGGAAGGACACGCCGCTCGGCGCCTTCAATGTGTCGCCGAGCTCAGTGGTCAACTCGCCGGCGCTCTTCCCGGTGATTTCCGACAGCCAGTTGAGCGAATCGGTTGCCGACAGGATGACCCCCATCTGGTGCCAGGTGTTCGGAAGCGCGTGGCAGAAGGTGTGAACCGCGCTAGCCGGGTTGGGCAGGTAGGAAGCGTTGGCGGCAAACAGCACACCCGACGTGCCGAGCGAAACAAAAGCGTGGCCGGCGCCAACCGTGCCCATGCCGCAGGCCGAGGCCGCGTTGTCGCCGGCGCCACCGGCGATCGGAATGCCGGCCTGGACGCCCCACTTCGATGCCAATTCGCTGCGCAATGCGCCTGCCTTCTGCGTACCCTCGACCAGCGACGGCATCTGCTTTTCATCGAGCGATGTCGCCGCGAGCAAATCCGCACTCCAGCGCCGCTTGCCGACATCGAGCCAGGACGTGCCGGCAGAATCCGACATTTCCGAAATGTGCTCGCCCGAAAGCCAGAGCCGCAGGAAATCCTTGGGCAGCAGCACTTTTGCGACCTTGGCGAAGACAGCGGGCTCGTTGTTCTTCACCCAGGCCAGTTTCGGCGCGGTGAACCCGGGAAAGACGATGTTGCCGGTCAGGGCGCGGAAACGCGGATCGGCATCGAGGACGGCGGCCTCGGCATGGCTGCGCGTGTCGTTCCACAGGATGCAGGGGCGCAGCACCTTGTCGGCGGCGTCAAGCAGCGTGGCGCCATGCATCTGGCCAGACAGGCCAATGCCCTTGACTGCCGCGAGTTCATGCGGATGGGAGGATTTGAGCTCGGCGATTGCGTCTTCGCAGGCCCGGATCCAGTGCTCGGGATTCTGTTCCGACCAGCCGGGGTGCGGCCGTGAAACATCAAGCGAACCATGGCCGGAACCGATGACGGTTTGCCCGGCATCGATCAGCAGCGCCTTGACGCCCGACGTCCCGAGATCGAGGCCCAGATACATGTCTTCCTCCCACGCCAGTTAATTTTTTCGGGTCTCGAAAAAATCTGGCTTGGCCAGTTTTTAAAACAAGATCCGCTTCGGGTCAATTCTCCGACAAATCGGCGGCGCGTCGCACAAACAGCGCTGACAGCGGACTGTCGGGCCGCGCCATCGAACGCTCCGCCGTGAGCGCCCTGGCCAGCGCACCCTCACCGGCGCGCAAGGCCGCCTCGATCAGCGTCAGGTCGATGACGTCGCGCTGGGCGTGGCTGCCACCGAAACGATGTGCGATCGCGCGGATCGGCCGGATCAGGCGCGCGGTCTCGGCGTAGCTGCCCTCACCGAATGCCTTGATGGCGAGCGTCAGCGGATGGCCGACATCTCGCGTGAAAGCCGCATTGTCGTCGCTGCCACGCATGGCCTCGCGCTGAGCCTCGAGCAAGGCGAGGGCCGGCGCATCTAACCCGGCACCCACGAAGGCCATCATCGCGTGGGCGTCGTTGAAGGCATAAAGGCCCGCTCCCGCCTTGCCCCAGTTGGCGGCGAGTGCCGCCCAGCGGTCGCCGACATCGACGCCGCCGAGGTGGAGCCGCCACAGGATTGCCGAGGCATCGACCATGTTGAGCGCCATCGTCGATTGCACGCTGTAGATAGGGCCGTCATAGAGGGCCAGCACCGCGTCGGTCTCGCCGAGATCATAGTGGAACAGCGCCAGGTGCCACCAATTGTGGACCTGCAGGAAGCTCTCCCGTGTCCACGCTTCCGGATTGGCGCGCATCCAGGCAATGCCATCCCTTTGCCGGCTTTGCATCTCCATGACATGGGCGACGGCGTGCTGCGCCCAGCCGTCGCGCGGCTCGATGTCGACTGCCTCGCGGCCAAGCTGCTCGGCCCTGACATAGTCACCCATTTCCTCCAGCCCGAAAGCCTGCATGCCGAGCATGGCGTGGTAGCCGGGCATGCCGCTTTGCCACGAAGGCAGGGCACGAGCGATGCGGTCGCGCAGCATGCGGGCATTGCCGGTGAAGAAATCGATCTGGTGGCCGACCTGCAGCGCCAGCCCGTCGCGCGGGGTCTCGATGGTGATGTCCTCGAGAACGCGGCTGGCCTCATGCCAGCGCCCGCTGGCGAGATGGCCAAGGGCCGAGACATGCGCCCGCTCGCGCGTGGTCGCGGCAAGCGGCAGTGCGGCCTCATGGCAAGCCTTGGCCACGGCCGTCGCCTCCCGCTCGGTGGCGAGGCCGAAGAGATATCCCTTGAAGACATGGGCCATGACGAAGCCGGGATCTTCAGCGATGGCGCGGTCGACGGAAGCTACGGGATCGCCGATGAAGCACTGCAGTTCACGCACTGCCTGGCTGTAAGGCGTGAATCCCGCCTCCGTCGCGCCCGAAAGTGCCAGGCCGAATGCGTCCCTGGTTGCCATGCGATGTCCTTTATCGACCCGTGACAGGCCCTTGATCCTTCGGCCCAAAGCGATCCTAAAGCATAGGCCACGGACACGCCAACCGTGCGCTACGCCAGACCTTTCAGTAGTCTTTGCAGTTTAGCAACCATGCGGGGCAGATTAGGCTTTGTAAAATTGAATGAATTGTGTCTTCATTGCGGCGGCTGGCGGGGGCTGGAAATCGCGAATCGAGAGGGGACGCGATGCGGCATGTGAAGAACTCGCTTCCGAACAGTCGTTCGGCGGATGTGCAGGTGACAATTGCTTCGCAATGGCGAAAGCCGCATCCGTTACATCCGTGGCTTATTAGCATCCTCTCAACTACAGCTTTTGCGTTGCTGCCCAACTCCGCCGCGTTTGCCGCATGCGTGCTGGCTCCATCCGCCGGAAACACCGTCTACACCTGTGACAGCGGCGACTCAGGCGGCAGCCTCACCGATCTCGACGGCGACAACACGCTGAATTTTCCCGCCGGCGGCACCGGGCAGATATCAGGCAATGTGACCTTTGGCGTCGGCACGGACCGCATCGACATGCAGTCAGGCACCATAACCGGCACCGTCGATCAGGGTGGCGGCACGGATTTCTTCAAAATTGGCGCGGGCACCGTCACCGGCAATGTCCAGCAGGGCGCCGGCATCGACGACTTCAACATGAGCGGCGGCCAGATCGGCTCGCTCAACCAGGGCGACGGCCTCGACACCTTCACCATGACCGGCGGACGCATCGTCGATTTCTTCGACGATGGCGACCACGCCGTGATGACCGGTGGCCGCATCGGCCGGGTCAACATGAAGCTCGATCAGAACTATTTCAACATGTCAGGCGGCACCATCGACCGCAACCTCGTCACTGGCTTCGACAAGGACACGATCATCCTGTCGGGCGGCACCATCGGCGGCAACATCAGCGTCAGCGGCGGCAATGACAGCGTCACGGTCACCGGCGGCACGGTCGGTGGCGATATACTGATGAGCTTTGGCGCCGACAATTTCGTCTGGAACGGTGGCGGCATCATCTATGGTTCCGTCGATCTCGGCGGCGATAACGACACCGCCAGGCTCAGCAACCTCACCAACGCCAATCTCGGTGCCACGGATGCCATATCAGGTGGTGCCGGCACCGATGCGCTGACCCTGGACAACGTCAAACTGGATGGCGTCAGCCGGCTCCAGAACTGGGAAAGCATCGACGCCACCAATGACACCCAGCTGACGATGGACAGCAATCTGGTGCTCGGCGACAGCGGCACCGGCACGGGTTCGCTCAGTGTCGATGCCGCAAGCACGCTCTACGGCGGCGGCTTCAATGCGGCGATCCAGGCGTTTACGGCAGGCCAGCTGGCGCAGGTCACCAATGCCGGGCGCATCGACCTGACCAATGGCAGCACCGGCGCCACCGACAGCCTGACGATTTCGGGCAATTATGTCGGCCTGGGTGGCCTGCTGCTTATCCAGACCGAGCTCGGTGACGATTCCTCCGCATCCGACAAGTTGGTCCTGTCGAGCGGAACGGCTTCCGGTTCGACCGGCATCTCCGTGGTCAATCTCGGCGGCGCGGGGGCTGCGACCACGCAGGACGGCATCATGGTCATCCAGGCAATCAACGGCGCCACCTCGGGCGCCACGACATTCGCGCTCGACGCCCCGGTCGCCGCCGGGGCCTTTGAATATTATCTGTTCAAGGGCGGCGTCAGCGCCGGCAGCGAGGAGAACTGGTACCTGCGCTCGACGCTGAACACGCCGGCCCCGCCGGCCGCAGCCCCGCCGGCGCTGGAACCTGCTCCGCCGCCGGCACCTGAGCCGCCGGCGGCCGAACCGCCGCCGCCGCCGCCCATCGACCCTGCGCCGCCGCCTCCGCCGGAATCCACCCCCGGCGATCCCGATCCGGTTGATCCGGCGCCGCCGGTCGTGCCGGCCGATCCGCCGCCCGCGACACCACCGCCACCACCACCGGCACCAGTGGCGGATCCGCCCCCGCCGCCGCCGGTGGTGCCAACTGAGGTGCCCGACCTGCCGACAGCGGCGGCGGGCGAGGAAATCCTGCTCTATCGCATCGAGGTTCCGGTCTATTCGGCCTTGCCGCCGGTCGCCGAACATCTGGCGATGACGACGCTCGGCACATTCCACGAACGGCGCGGCGAGCAGAGCCTGTTGTCGAACACCGAGCTGTCGCCGGTCTGGGGCCGCATCTTCGGTCAGGACAGCAAAATGGCCTATTCAGGAACGGTGTCGCCGTCCTTTGACGGCACCCTGTTCGGCCTCCAGGCGGGCTTCGATCTGTTCGGCCGCGAAACCGCGTCGGGCCAGACCGATCGCGCCGGCCTGTTCGTCGCCTATGCCAGCATGAATGGCGACGTGCGCGGCCAGGCGCTGGGCAGGGACAATCTGTCCGTCGGCAGCATGGATATCAACGGCACCAGTATCGGCGGCTACTGGACCCGGATCGGTCAGGGTGGCTGGTACCTGGACGGCGTCCTCATGGCCACCTTCTTCGGCGGCAACGCAACATCGTCGCGCGACATTGGCATCGACGTCGGCGGGACCGGCGTCACCGCTTCGCTGGAAGGCGGCTATCCCATCGCGCTGGCGCAAGGCTGGACGCTTGAACCGCAGGCGCAACTGGTCTGGCAGCAATTGTCGCTCGACGATGCGTCGGACCGCTTTGCTTCGGTTTCCTTCGATACGGACGGCAGCGTGACCGGCCGGCTCGGCGCACGGCTGCAAGGCGAAACAGCGATCAATGGCATGGCGCTGCAGCCGTATCTCAAGGCCAACATCTGGCACGATTTCGGCGGCACCAGCCATGTCAATTTCGACACCACCGACATCTCGACCGAGGGCAGATCGACCTCGTTCGAGTTCGGCGGCGGCGTGATTGCCAAGGTGACGGACAAGGTCAGCATCTTCGCCACCGGCGACTACACCACCAATCTCGGTGGCGACAAGCGTCGGATCCTCGAAGGCAATCTGGGCTTCAGCGTCAAATGGTAAGGCCGGTCATGATCCCGAAAACCAGTTTCGGGATCATGATCAAAAAGACAGCTTAATTGCTGGAACGCATCGCCACCGTGGCGATGCCGGCGCCGACCAGCAGCGTACCGCCGGTGCGGTTGAAGATGCGGATCGCCTTGGGATTGCGCACCACGTTGCGTGCGCGTGCCGCGATCAGCGCATAGCCGAAGGCATTGGCGAAGGCGAGCGCCAGGAAGGTCGTCTCGAAGATCAGCATCTGCGTCCAGAAATCGGCGTGCCGGTCGAGGAACTGCGGCAGGAAAGCAACGAAGAACGTGATGCTTTTCGGGTTGAGCGCGGTGACGAGCCAGGCGTGCGCCATCATCTTGGCCGAGGAGACCGCGTCGGTGCGCGGTTCGGCCTTCAACGCGCCGCCGGCGCGAAACAGTTTCACGCCAAGATAGATCAGATAACCGGCGCCGATCAGCTTCAGGATGGTGAAGACGGTCGCCGAGGCCGCCAGCAGCGCGCCGATACCCAGCATCGACAACGTCATCGCAGTGAAATCCCCCAACGCCACGCCGACGGCCATCGGCAGAGCGGTACGCCAGCCCTGGCCCAGCGCATAGGACACGACCAGCAGGATGGTCGGACCTGGAATGATGAGAAGGATCGTCGATGCGGCAGCGAAGGCGGCCCAGTTTTCGAAGGACATGCTCGTCTCCTTTGAGCTTAAAGAAGAGGATAAATCCTTAGGCCCGGAAGAATGTAAAGAGGCGATTTCCCTAACTGCGCCAGCGGCAGATCGGTGTCAGTTCGCGCCGCTCAGCGTGCTCACTATATCGGCCAGGCTGACATTGGCACCAAGAACGGTTGCCGCCGCGACAATGGCAGCGGCAAAAAGCTTGATGTCGGTTTTTAAGGTCTTGCACATGGAGGCCCCTCGCTGATGGTTCGAGGAGTAGGAGACGCCGGCGCCGGGAATATGACTCGACCGAGGTCTTTTTGTGCAGCAGCCTTCGTTCAAGTTCAGGCAAGAAGGTCGAACATCGCCAAGGCCATGCGCAAATGCAGGCTGTGCAAGCTCTTCACGCTTTATCAACCATGAATGAGGAAAATGCCTGCTATCCGGCCGGACCGTGCTTCCCGCCGACAGCGTAGGGTCTGGGTATATGCGTGAGTTGCCGCAAGGTCTGACGCCGCCGCGAAATGGCGACGCAATCGAAACCGATCATCATCTTTGCCGCCGCGCCATCCTGTCCGGGGCAGGGGCGCTTGCGCTGCTGAGCGCCGCCGGTTGCTCGACCTCGGGCGGCGGCCTGCCGGCGCTCGAGCTCGACGACGTCACCACGGGTTCCGTGCGGCCGATCCGGCCAAGCATCAGCGTCGACAAGAACGTCACCAGTCCCGGGGTCATGTATGCCGGGCTGACCGACGGCGGCTTCAACGTGCCGGAAGTGCCATATCTGAAGGTCAAGCCGGAATTCCGCCGCCAGATCGTCGTCGACACGACAGGCGAGGCGCCCGGCACCATCGTCGTCCATCTCAAGGAGCGCATGCTCTATCTCGTCCAGCCGGGTGGCGATGCCATTCGCTACGGCGTCGGCATCGGCAAGGACGGTTTCCGCTGGTCCGGCCGCGCCAACATCCAGTACGGCAGGGAATGGCCGACCTGGACGCCGCCGCCGGAGATGATCGCCCGCAAGCCTGAACTGGTGAAATGGCAGGCCGGACAGCCCGGCGGCCTCACCAATCCGCTCGGCGCGCGTGCCCTCTACATCTACCAGGACGGCAAGGACACCGGCTATCGCATCCACGGCTCGCCCGAATGGTGGAGCATCGGGCAAGCGATGTCGTCGGGCTGCGTGCGCCTGATCAACCAGGACATCATCGACCTCTACAGCCGCGTCTCCAAGAAAAATCCGGTCGTCGTCGTCTGACGCTTATGCGGCGTGTTGGCGCCGCTCGAAACTCCCGTTGCGCGATGCGGCAAGACAGGCCAAGGTGCCTTGAAAACCATCGCGCCGGGAGAAATCAAGCATGGCTGGAACGTTTGTCATCGCGCAGGGCGGCGGCCCAACCGCCGTCATCAACCAGACGGTTGTCGGGGCGACGCTGGAGATCCGCAAGCGGCATCCCGGTGCCAAGGTGCTGGGCTCGATCCATGGCGTGCGCGGCATCCGTGACGGCAATTATGTCGACCTTTCCGCCATTCCGGAAGACCGCCTGCGGCTGATTGCCGGCACGCCGAGCGCCGCCCTCGGCTCGACGCGCGACAAGCCCGACGCCGCCTATTGCGATGTCATCCTCAACGGCCTGAAGAAGGCCGGCGCCGACGCCTTCATCTATATCGGCGGCAACGACACGTCGGGTACCCAGCAGATCCTGACCGACGCCGCCGGCGGCTCAATTGCCTTTGTTCATGCGCCAAAAACCATCGACAATGATCTCGAGGAAAACGACCACACGCCGGGCTTTATTTCGGCGGCCGAGTTCGTCGCCGGCGCCTTCCTGTCCGTCGATCTCGATTTTCGCGCGCTGCCCGGCATCTATGTCGGCATCGTCATGGGCCGGCATGCGGGCTTCCTGACCGCGGCTGCCGCTGCCTGGCAGCTCGACCCCGACAGCGGCCCTCATCTCGTCTATGTGCCCGAGCGCCCATTCTCAGCCGCTGGCTTCATCGACGACGTGCGTGCCACGCTCGATCGCCACAAGCGCTGCATCGTCGCCGTTTCGGAAGGCGTCAGCACCGCCGACGGCAAGGCATTGGTCGAAAGCCTGGTGCCGCCGGACAAGCTTGAGCGCGACGCGCATGGCAACGTCAAGCTGTCGGGCAGCGACCTGC
This sequence comes from Mesorhizobium sp. M7A.F.Ca.US.005.03.1.1, assembly GCF_003997975.1. NCBI lineage: Bacteria > Pseudomonadati > Pseudomonadota > Alphaproteobacteria > Hyphomicrobiales > Phyllobacteriaceae > Mesorhizobium > Mesorhizobium sp. M7A.F.Ca.US.005.03.1.1. The sequence continues at coordinate 57,338 of NZ_RZRO01000012.1, read as the reverse complement.
CGGCCGCACTCGAGCGCGCGTTGGCGGAAGGCCTGCCGGGCAAGCGTGCCCGCGTCGATGCGCTCGGCTACATGCCGCGCGGCTATATCGGCGCCATCAGCGCGGTCGACGCGCAGGAGGCTTTCGATGCCGGCGCTTTCGCCGTCACCGTCGCCGAACAGGGCGGCGGCTCGGTGGCGCTGCAATATGACGGCACCAGAACGGTGCTGAAGAAAGTGCCGCTCAAGAACGTCGCCGGCAAGACCCGCCACATGCCGGACGATTTCATGAAGCCCGACGTCAATCAGCTGTCGGATGCCGGCATGGCCTATCTCAAGCGGCTGGTGCCGGAAAAGTACAAGGTCGGGAAGCCCTTCGTCTGATGCCGGGCTCACACCTGATGCCCGGCTCACTTCGTATGCCGGACTCACACTTGATGCCGAGCTGGTTCAGCAGGAGCGTGGTCGACGGCAAGACGACGATGCTGACCGAGCCCTTCGTGCATGCCTATGTTCGGGCCAATATCTGGCATCTGCGCGGTCGCGATGCCGACCTGCTCGTCGACACCGGTATGGGCATCTGTCCGCTGGCGCCGCAGATCGAGACGCCGCAGGGCAAGCCGTTGCTGGTCGTTGCCACCCACATCCATCTCGACCACGTCGGCTCGCTGCATGAATTCCCGTTGCGGGCCGGGCCAAGAATGAGCGCGGCTCGGTTCGAGACCATGGATGAGGCCGCGACTTACGCCTACATGTTCCACGACCTCGAGGGTGCCGTCTCGAAACTGCCGGCGCCCGGATGGAAGTCGGCCGACTACAGGATCCCGCCCGCGCCGTTGACGCGAACCCTGGACGAGGGCGATGTCGTCGATCTTGGCGACCGGCAATTTCGCGTGCTGCATTTGCCGGGCCATTCACCGGATTCGATCGCGCTGTTCGACGAGGCCGACGGACTGTTCTTCAGCGGCGATGCCATCTACGACGCCATGCTAATAGACGACCTGCCGGATTCCGACCGGGCCGCCTATATCAGTACGATGCGGCGCCTGCTCGACCTGTCGATCCGTATCGGTCATGGAGGACACGGACCGAGCTTCGACGGCAAGCGCATGCGCGAGATTGCTACGGCCTATCTCGGACGAACCGCCGGTGGCTAAGGCTCCAGCGAGGCAGCAAGGCGCGACCCGACGACTTTGTGACCCTGCCGCCGTGCGGATATTAAATCTTCGTAAGGTCGCCCGAAAACCCTAAATCGGGCCAATCCGCGCCCTAGATGTAAGGCCGTCGATCCGGTTGGCTGCCATGTAGGCGAGACGGGCAATTGCAACCTCGACACGCCGATGACCGATTTCCCGCATGGGAGGCCACGGCGCTGGATCAACTCTCGCCCGGACAAACGACCATGTCAGATATCCTTCGTAGGCATCGCGTCGCGGCCTTGCTGGGCGCTGCGCTGATCATATCCCCCTTCGTCATGTCTTTCGCCCAAAGCGCGGGCAACACCGTTCCGACCACCCAGACACCTGTTGCCGGCATCACTGCGCCCAATGGCTCGTTCGCACCCATCGTTGCCGCCGACAAGCCGGCGGTGGTGACGGTCACCACCGTCATGAAGGCACAGCCTGAAACGATGAGCGATGCCTCTCCTTTCGACGGCGGCTCGCCTTTCGACGACTATTTCCGCCAGTTCTTCGGTGACCAGGGCATGCCGACGCCCAAGACGCCGCCGCAACAGCAACCGCAGCGCGCCGAGGCGCTGGGTTCCGGCTTCATCGTCGCCTCCGACGGCACCATCGTCACCAACAATCACGTCATCGATGGGGCCTCTTCGATCAAGGTGACGCTCGACGACGGCACCGAACTTCCGGCCAAGCTTGTCGGGCGCGATGCCAAGAACGATCTCGCCGTGCTGAAGATCAAGTCGGACAAACCCCTGCCGACCGTCAAATGGGGCGATTCCGACAAGCTTATGCCAGGCGACCAGGTGCTGGCCTTCGGCAACCCGTTCGGCATCGGCACCACCGTCACGGCAGGCATCGTCTCGGCGCGCGGCCGTGACCTGCATAGCGGCCCGTTCGACGATTTCATCCAGATCGACGCGCCGATCAACCACGGCAATTCCGGCGGTCCGCTGGTGGATGTCGCCGGCAATGTCGTCGGCATCAACACGGCGATCTATTCGCCCAATGGCGGCAGCGTCGGCGTCGGCTTTGCCATTCCGTCGGACCAGGCCCAGAAGGTGGTGGCCAAGCTGATGAAGGGCGGCTCCATCCAGTACGGCTATCTCGGCGTTCAGATCCAGGAGGTGACACCGGATGTCGCGAGCGCCATCGGGCTCGACCATCCCGGCGGCGCGCTGGTTTCAGAGGTCAATGACGGCTCGCCGGCGGCCAAGGCCGGCATCGAGACGGGCGACGTCATCACCAGCTTTGCCGGGCAGGACGTAAAGGACCCCAAGGACCTGTCGCGGGCGGTCGCCGATGTCGCGCCGGGCGCCACGGAAACGGTCGATGTCTGGCGCAAAGGCAAGCCGATGCGGATTTCCGTCGATGTCGGCCAGAACAGCGCCGATGCGAAGACCGCGTCGCTGGATGACGGGTCCGACACGCCCAGTGCCGGGCGCGCTCCGGCGATAGGGCTCGGCTTGATGGATATAACGCCCGACATTCGCCAGCAGATGAACCTAGCCGGCAAGCAGCACGGCGCGGTGGTTGCCAGCGTCAATCCCGACAAAGCCGCCGCCGCTTCCGGAATACAGGCCGGCGACATCATCGTTGCCGTCAATCAGGTGCCGGTTAAGAACGCCAGGCAGGTAACCCAGGCAATCGCGCAAGCCGGCAAGTCTGGCCGCAAGTCGGTGCTGTTGCTGGTCGAGCGTGGCGACGCTCAGATCTACATCGCGGTGCCTTTTGCCAATGGCTGAGTAATGGCCTTGACGTGAACGGGACCGGCAGGGTTCGTCGGCGACGATCCCCTCCGGCCTCCGCCCGTCAAGATTTTGGTTGCCCGCCACGACATCTTCGAGAACATTGCATCAGGCTGATGTCGGCCCGATGCAGGAGATTGCCGCGATGGTCACCCGAGGTTTCTCTTCAGGACGGCGCCCGCCAACCGATGACGATGCCCGCATCCCGCCCGGCCAATATCTTGAACAGGGTTTTCCGGTGCTGTCGGCCGGTCCGACGCCGCGCGTGCGCACCGAGGATTGGTTTTTCACGCTGAAACATGGGCCACGGCCGATCAAGAAATGGAATTGGGCCGAGTTCAACGCGCTGCCGTTGACCAAGATGACGCGCGATATCCATTGCGTGACCGCATGGACCAAGTTCGACACGCCGTGGCAGGGCGTGCTGGTCGACGATATCCTTGCCGACGCGGGTGTGGAGCCGCCGACCGGCTTCACGCTGGCGCACGCGTTCGACGGTTACACCACCAATGTGCTGGTCAAGGATCTCACCGCCGGCAAGGCCATGGTCGCGCTGCTCTACGAAGGCAAGCCGATCACGCCGGATCATGGCGGCCCGGCAAGGCTGCTGGTGCCGCATCTCTATTTCTGGAAGTCGGCCAAATGGCTGAACAGCCTGCAATTCACCACGCGCGACGAGCCCGGTTTCTGGGAATTGCGCGGCTACCATATCTATGGCGACCCATGGCGCGAGCAACGCTACACGGACGATCCGTGAGCGATACGGCGGCAGTGCAGTCGCCCTGGCAAACAGCCGGCATCGTCCGCATCGAAAAGCGCACGCCGCGTGTCACCAGCTTCTTTTTTCAGCCGTCTCGGCCCTTCGCCTATCGCGCCGGGCAGCATGTCGACGTCAGGCTGACGGCGCCGGACGGCTATCAGGCGCGCCGCTCCTATTCCATCGCCTCCGCGCCCGAAACGAATGGCGCAATCGAACTGGCGATCGAACAACTCGACGATGGCGAGGTTTCGCCCTTCTTCCACGAAGTCGCGGCAATTGGCGACGAAATCGAACTGCGCGGGCCGCTTGGCGGGCATTTCGTCTGGCCGAAGGATGAGAGTGGGCCGCTTGTGATGGTCGGCGGCGGTTCGGGCGTCGTGCCCTTGATGTCGATGATCCGCCACCGCGCCGCACGGAATTCAGCGGTGCCCGTCGTCCTGGTCTTTTCGGTCCGGGTCTGGGACGAAGTGATCTTTCGTGACGAGCTGATCGCCCTCGACGAGCGTCAGGACGGCTTCGAGCTGGTGCTGACACTGACCCGCGAAGCCGCACGCCGCCCGGCCGACTATGCGCGGCGGGTGGACGTCGCGATGATGGCGCAAGCCATGGCGCGGCTGCCCGAGCCGCCTGGCATCGCCTTCGTCTGCGGCTCCAATGCCTTCGTTTCCGCGGCAGCCCAGGCGCTGATCGATGCCGGCGTTGCAGCCGAAATCATCCGCACCGAACGCTACGGAGTTTGAGCGGACGCCGCCTTGCGAGAAAGGTTCGTCGGATTCGCCTTCAGCCGATCGGCAAGAAACCCGCCGACAGCAACTGGAAAGGCAAGGCGCCATAGGCGGCCACCGTGGCCGCGTCGTTCCACTCGCGAAACTGTCGCGATGGTCGCGCCTCGAGCGTCAAGGCAACTCGCGCGCCGTCGAGCGTCACCTTGCCGCGAAAATGCAGCACGCGTTCCCTGCCGGATCGGCTGATAGCCACGGCACGCAGGCGAGCGATATGCTCGCCACCGTCATTGATCTCCATTTCGATGCGGCGCCGGACCGGCGGAACGCCGATCCTGACGGTGATGTCGAGCATCATGTCGCCGGTCGTTTGCGGACAGGCGATGGCCTGCGAAAACACCAGAGGCGCCGATGCGGCTTGCGGCTTGCCCGCGGCCGGTCTCCCGCGCCAGGGTTTGGCGGGCGGCTCCTGCTGCAACCGGCCCTTCTTCCGCTTCAGGCGCAACTGCTTGGCAAGGCCGCGCGACAGCCAGACCAGGCCGCCGAAATCCGTGCGCGGCTTGGCTTGCAGAACCGACGACCAACGCGACAGGCCAGCCCGGTCGGCCATCTCGAAGATTCTGGCCATTGTCCGTTCCGGCACCGGAATGCCGATCTCGAACGCCAGATAGGATAACGCCACCGCCGCTGGAACCGCCAGGCCGCGTCTTCCGACGATGTCGAGGAACATCCCCCAATCGACGTCTTCGGCATGGATGGCGACCGCGCAGTCGACAAGCCAGTCGCTGTGGGTGTGGGCGTCGAGGCCGCCATGGGCGATGGCCAGTGCCATGCGATCGGCCGGCGATGGCACGAAGACCGCGACGCCGCTGAATTGTGCCGGGACCGCCCGTTGCCAGATCGCCAGGTCGTCTTCCGCGCTCGTCTGCGACCCATCATAGCCGAGCTGGTGCAGGTCGATGTCGCCGAAACGGCCCTTGAAGAAGTTCATCGACCGCAGCGACGCCAACCGGGTTCGCAGATATTGCGCGCTGACGCCCGAGGCGATCTGCCAGTCGCGGTCGCGCAAGATGTCGAAGACGGCAGCCATGTCGCGCGGGCGCACCAGTATGTCGATGTCATGCGCCACCCGACCACGCTGCGCCGACGCGTTCAAGGCAATGCGGCTGGCGCCCTTGATCAGCATGATGTCGGCGCCGCCGTCGGCCATCGCCTTCAGCGCCGGCTCGGCCTCGCGCATCGCCATGCGCGACTTCGTCCACAGCATCTTCTGCAGGCCGACGAGGCGCGGGTGCGCGGTATGCCCGGCCAGTTTTCTGCCGAACCTGTCGGAGATGGCGGCGAGCAGACGATGTTCTCGAAACGAGACGAGGTCGATGTCGTTCTCGTCGAGCCAGCGCGCGGCGCAGGCAGCGGCTGCGTCCTCATCGGAGAGCAGCGCCGCCTTCAGCAACAGGTCCAACTGGCCAGTGGGCCACGACCAGCCATAGTCCGGGAAGCGGCGGCTGATGCGGCGAACAGGCCTGGCGTTCAACTGGAGCCCGCCTTGTTCTGGGCCCGCCGCTGCATGGCGAGCCTTGCGACCTGGATATAGCCCCGGTCGCGTGCCGGATCGCGGCCGTAGGAAAGGCTGCCCGGACGGATGCGGCGCAATGCAAGCACGTCGTCGAGCATGGCAAGTACAAAGCCTGCCTCACGAACCCGGGCGATCCAGTCGATCATCTCGCCGCGACCGCCTGGTGGGTCGATGATGGGACCGACGCTCTGCACCACCTCCTGGCGGATCATCATCGTCGTGCGCGACCAGCCGGCTCCACTGGCCGCATCGGGCAAATCGGGGCTGTCGCCGCGAAACGTCCGCCAATGCGTAAAGACGCCCGCTGTCCCGGGATGACGGCCGAGATAGGCCAGTTGCTGTTCGATCTTGTCCGGCAGCCACAAATCGTCGGCATCGAGCGTCGCGATGAGCGGCGTCGAGAGTGCCGCAATGCCACGGGTCGTTGCGCTGCCGGGTCCGGTATTGTCCTGTCGCAGCACCGTCACCGGCAGGTTCATCGCATCGATCACCGCGGCCGTATCGTCGGTCGAACCGTCATCGACCACGACGATGGCCTCCGCCTTTGCCGCCTGGGCCAGAACGGAGTTCAGGGCAGCGCCTATGGTGGCGGCCGCGTTGAAAGCCGGAATGACGACGCCGTAGCCTGCCATCAAAGGAACCGCCACTGCGCGAGATCCTTGAAGTCGAAAATCCCCTCCACCCGGCGCAAGCTGGGGTCGGCCCGGCGACGCTTCATCGACTTGTGAATGGCGCGCATGAACTCGCGAAAGGGCACATCGGCTTCCTTGGTCATGTTGCCGGGATGACGCCTGTAATAGAGAGCCACCGTATCGGGCATAACGTATTTTGCCTGGCTCTCAAAGATACGCAACAGATAGTCGGTGTCCTCGGCCTGTTTGAAATCCTCGTCGAAACCACCGGTGCGCTCGATGAGGTCTCGCGCGAAGATCCCGGCGGACAGGTGGATCCCCCGCACGGTGATGGAGTGGCTGTCGGCGGCCGGTTCCAGTGTCTCGCCATCTATCTTGTCGACCAGCGTCATGCGCGAATAGGTCAGCTCGAGGCCAGGATCCTCTTCGAAGCAGGCGAGATCCGCCTTGAAGCGGCCTATCGGGGAGATGTCGTCCGAATCGAGAAACGACACCAGACGCGTCTGCGGCAGCAACTGCTTCAGCCCGGCATTGCGCGCCTTGGTGACCCCGCCATTGATCTGCTGGAAAAGACGAATGCATGGGGCCTCGTCGATTAACGACCGTACGACGGCTGCCGAGCCATCGGTCGACCCGTCGTCGATGACGATGATGTCGAGATCGATGTCTTCGCGCTGCCTGAGCAACGAGCGCAGCGCCAGGCCAACGAATTGTTCGCGATTGTAGACCGGCATGATGACGCTCAGCCTCATCGGCGTCTCCAGCAGCGTTGCGGGCTTGGCTGATCCGAGCCGATTGTGTCGAGCATCATGGCATCCGCCAATCGGCGGGACTCTTCAATTCGAAGATGCCCTGGACCTCTCGCCGTGACGGATCGGCCTTGCGCCGCCGCATCGACTTGTGGATTGCACGCAAGTGGTTGCGGACCCTGCCGCTATGTTCCTTGGTGACATTTCCGGCGTGGCGTCGGTAGTAGATCGCGACGGTGTTCGGCAATTCGTAGCGCGGACCGGTTTCGAAGACTCGCAACAGATAATCCGTGTCCTCGGACTGCTCAAAGTCCTCGTCGAAATGGCCGATGCGATCGACAAGCGTTCGACTGAAGAGAGCGGTGCTCAGCGAAATTCCGCGAAGCGTCATGGTACAGCAGTCCGCCTCCGGCTCGAGCTTCTCGTCGTCGATCCGGTCGACCAGCGTCATCAGCGAATAGGTTAGCTCAAGCCCGGAGGTAGCCTCGAAGCGGGCGAGATCGGCCTTGAACCGTCCGGCCAGCGAGATGTCGTCAGAATCCAGGAATGACACGAACTCCGCATCCGGCGGCAGTTGCCGCAGCCCGGCGTTGCGCGCCCTGGCCACGCCCATGTTCGATTGCTGGAAGAGTCGGATGCAGGGGTTTTCGCGCATCATCGAGCGTACGGCCTCAGCAGAGCCGTCGGTCGAACCGTCGTCGATGACGATGATGTCGAGATCGGCGGCGTCCCGCTGCCGCACCAGCGAGCGCAATGCCGAAACGACATAGCGCTCACGGTTGTAGACGGGCATTATCACGCTCAGTTTCACGAAGCGCCCCGCACAAGAAAGTCCGCAATCGTGCCGGCTATCTCCTGTGGCTGCGTCCCCAGCGACAGACGATAGCACGGCAGCAGGCGGGTCAGGTCGCTGAAGAAGCGAAAGCCGCTCTCCCGCTCGCCCGGCATCTGCGCTATGCCGGACGGCGCCAAGGCAATCATGGCATCCCTGCGCGACACCGGCACGATCGAACTTGCCTCGCCTCCGCCGATATGTGGCACCACCAGCGCAACGATGTCCAGAGTTTCGGGCACCGGCCGTGGCGCAATGTCGTCAATGTGAAAAGCATGCTTGCCTTGCCAGTTGAGCGGACCGTGCGCCTTCAGCCGGTGCTTCAGCCCAAGTCGCGCGAATCCCTGGGGATCCTGCTTGAGTGTTGAAAACAACGGGCGGGCAGTCACGCCGTTGGAGAGGTCGACCAGCACATAATCGTCGCCGACGCTGTCCAGCCCGTGGAGGAGGCCGGCGGCGACGGTCCCGGATTTCCCGGCGCCGCCCGCGCCGGCCAGCAGTACGCCCCTGCCTTTGGTGCCGAGCGTCCCCGCATGGGCCAGCCGCATGCCACGTGCCGCATATTCCCAATGGAGGAAGGGGCGCAGCGGCGCTCCCGGCTCCCACGGTGGAAAGGCATCGGCCGAGGCCATCAATTGCACGCCAACGCGACGTTGCGGATCATAGAACTGCCAGAAATCCAGGTCATGGAAATGGTTGCCGCGCAATCCGGCTTCCGCCAGCCTGGTGGCGAAGCCATGCTGCGTGAAGGGTCCTTGGCCCCATCTGGCCGGTGCCGCGATGCCGTCAATGCCGGGATGTGCGACGAAGATGCGGCAGATGTCGGCAGGCGCTCGGTTGTCCGCAGCCGTGACAAAGCCATGAGCGAAGGCATCCGCCAACGCGCCGGCACTCACATGAGTGGTCAACTCCAGATGCGGCAAGCCCACCTTGCAGGTCAGTGGATAATGCGCGGCGCTGCTCTGCGCTTGCGCCAGGACATGACGTGCGTAGTCAGTCAGGTTTTCGAGAGTGACGTTTGGCATGGTCTGCCTGTTCCGGAGCTGTCCGGCAACGAGAGCCTGGCGGGCGCCTCAGTTGGCCTGCTTCACTGCGGGCCAGCCGAGGGGCTCCTCGACCTCGTGGATGGGATCGACGACAATGAGGTCGGCAAGGTCGTCATGGATGTCGACCTTGAGGGGCTCGCCGGCAGCGGCGAGCTGAGCCAGCAATTCGCTGGGAACCGGTCTTGCCACGCCATCGGTTGCGGCCGCCAGCAAACCGAATTCGAGCAATTGTGAAACAAAGCCGTCAATCGCGGCGGCATCGAGGGCGCCAATCCCGGTCGCGGCGCCGACCAGTTCGGAGGCAGGCACGCCGGACGACAGTGCATCCCAAAGCCTGCTGCCTGAATCAGAGAAGCCGAAATATTTACCGGTGGTCAGGTCGAGAACGACGGCTTCGCCATCGAAGGATTCAAAGACGATATCCTTGCTGGCAATGGCATATACGCCGGATTGTCGCATGTTTGCTCCCCGCCGAAGCAGGCCGCGGAGATGATCTTCGGCCCCTACGGTCAACCCCACCGTTGCAGGCGTCTAACCATTTGCAGGGTTTTTGGCAAGATGGCGTAGGCCCGGCCGAGCGCAGCTGCAGGCCGCGCGGGCATGGACAGTCTCTGACCGTGCCTGCCGGTCACGCCTCGATTTCAAGCGCCGAAAGCGGCTTCGAGCAACAGGCGAGGATAAAGCCGTCCTCGATTTCGTGATCGAGGATGCCGCCATTGTGGCTCATCTCGACGTCGCCCGCGACCTTCCTCACCTTGCAGGTGCCGCACAGGCCGAACTCGCAGGCGGCGGGAATCCGCACCCCCGAGGCGCGTGCCGTCTGCAGCACCGTCTGGCCGGCGACGCATTCGGCATCGACATCGGAATGCGAGAACCGGATCGGTGTCACGGCCTCCACGGTGGCAGCGGCGCCGTCTTCCGCCGGCGGCGAGAACGGCGCCGGGATCTCCTCCACGGCAGGCGCGGCAAAGCTTTCCTGATGGTATTTCGTCATGTCGAAGCCGGCTGCGTCCAGCATGCCACGCACGGCGCGCATGAAAGGATCGGGGCCGCAGCAGAAAATCTCGCGCTCGCGGAAATCGGGCGCCAGCAATGGCAGCCGGATCGCGTCGATGCGGCCCATATGGCCGAACCAGCCCTCGCGGCTCGACCGCTCCTCGATCATGAAGCCGAGCGACAGCCCAGGCATGCGGCTGCCGAGCAGTTCGAGCTCCTTGCGGAAAATGATCTCTTCCGGGCGGCGCGCGCAGTTGACGAAGCCGACATCGGTCCATGGCGCGCAGTCGTTCAGCCAGCGCAGCATCGACATCATCGGCGTCACGCCGGAACCGGCCGAAATGAACAGATATTTGGCGGCCGGGTGGCTATGCAGCGAGAAGTCGCCGGTCGGCCCATAGGCCTTGACGTGCGAACCGGGCGTCAGATGGTCGAACATCCAGCGCGTACCGGTGCTGCCCGCCTGCGCCTTGACCGTCACCGCGATCGAGAACGGCCGCGACGGCGAGGACGACAGCGTGTAGGTGCGCATCAGCGGCCCGTCCGATGTCGGCAGTTCCAGAGTCACGAACTGCCCCGGTTTGTAGCGGAACCAGGTCTGGTTGTCGGAGCGGAAGGTGAAGGTCTTCACGTCAGGCGCTTCGTCGCTGACGCCGATCACTTCCAGCACCTGCAGCCTGTCGTTCCAGGGCGTCATCTGGTCGAGATGGCGATAGAGGCCAAGGTCCGTCATCGCATTCATCCTCTTATCCCCTGGGCTAGGCGACGCTGCGCAGGGCCGGCCGGCCGCCTTCGGCAAGGCGCGGCCCGATGAACGACGCGTACCACTCGACGAACTGGATCACGCCGCCCTCATGCAGCTCCGAATAGGGGCCTGGTTCATAGGCAGGCGACAGGATGCCGAAGGCGTTTTCCTCGACGATGCGGCGGTCCTGGTCGTTGGTCTCGGTCCAGACATGGGTGAGCTCAGCGAGGTCGTAGTCGACGCCTTCGACCGCATCCTTGTGGACGAGCCATTTCGTTGTCACCGCGGTTTCCGTGGCACTGATCGGCAGCACGCGGAAGGTAACGGCGTGGTCGCCGAGGATATGGTTCCAGGTCGTCGGATAGTGATAGAGCAGCAAGGAGCCGATGCGGTCGGTTGAAACGCTGTCGGACAGGTTCTTCTGGACCGCCCGTTTTCCCGTCATGGTGTAGCTGACGGCATCGCGCAGCAAGGGCGCGCGGGTGGCGCGGTACTGCCCTGCCGGATCGATGCGGAATTTGCTCGGCAAGCCTGATGCCTCGCATCTGGCCCAGTGTGCGACCATTTCAGGGTCGCTGTCGGCGCCATGGACGCCGGTTATGGTTGGAGCCTCGGGGAAGGTCTTGCACAACTCGGGATGATTGGCGGCGCAGTGGTAGCACTCGCGGTTGTTTTCCCAGACCAGCTTCCAGTTGCCCTTCTCGACGATCGTGCTCTCGAAGGCGATCTTTGCTTCACGCAGCCGGTGCGGCAAAAGATAGGGTTCGATCATCGCCCGCATCGGCGCGAAATCTGCCGGTTCCTTGGCCAGGCAGATGAAGATGTAGCCGCCGACGCTCTCGCAGGCGACCGGCTTCAGGCCGAAATCACTCTTGTCGAAACCGTCGGCCATCTGGCGGGCAAACAGCAGGCGGCCGTCCAGCTCGTAGGTCCACTGATGATACGGGCAGACGAGCTTTGCCGCGGTACCCTTCTCCGTGTTGCACACGCGGCTGCCGCGATGGCGGCAGGAATTGTGGAAGGCGTTGATCTTGCCGTGCTGGTCGCGGACAAGGACGACCGGATAATCGCCGACCTGCACGGTGATGTAGCTGCCCGGCTTCGGCAGTTCGCAATCATGGCCGATGAACAGCCAGTCGCGATACCAGATCAGCTCCATGTCGAGCTTGAAGTAGTCCGGATCGGTGTAGAAGGGCTGCTCCAGCGAAAAGCCTTGCCGGCGCCCCTTCAGGAGCCTCAGCATGTCGTTGCGGATATCCATGTCCTGTCCTCGTTTCTAAGGACTGAACTGGTGGTGATGGAGGAAGGATTGAAACACAGGCCGGCTGTGTGCCGGACATGCGCTATCCACCTCTTGACCGCCCACCGCGATCAGTCGAGTCTAAAAATCTCGGGCTGGTTTCCGGGCTCTGGAGTTGTCCTTGCGGACCATCGCGACACCTTCCCAGGCGGTTGCCCAGTGGTCTCCCGTTGCGACTTGAACTCCACCACCGTTGCGGGGGCAGCGCCGGATTCTGACCGGCTTCCCAATTCTCCGCCTCGTCGTCACGAAGCGGCACCTGAGATGGTATGATCTAACCACGATCGCGGGCGCGCCGTCGGCATGAAAACGACATCGTATCCATGCGGCGCGACACGGCATGCGAAACGCTACTGCAGCTCGTCGCGGGCCGAGATCCCACCTCCCGGGCGGCCATTTGCCGGCTGCGATCTTCCCGAATCCGACCCTTCGCGGGGGGTCAAAAAAGGTTAATGGTTTCGAAAAGTGACTATTAGCTCGCCCTAAAATCGAACCGAACGGTTCGTTTCTGTTGACGGTGCGTGCAGGACGGTGTGAACGCTGGGCCTCTGAAACAGTCAGTGATCCATCAGGTGGCTACACCTAACACACTGATATGAAGAAGAAAAATGCATCCTTAGATTCCATTGGCACAATTTCAAGGTGGGGATTCATGGTCCACACGGAACAACTTCGTGATTGGAAAAGACGACCTTGCCCTCCCACATCGGGGCTGTCCGAACGACGCGATTTCATTTCCAAGACACGCCGCTAGACGGACGGAAAAAAGACGATACTGGAGTACCAAAAATGAAAAAGATCATTCTCACTGCCGCAGCCCTTCTGGCCATTTCCGGCAGCGCCTTCGCTGGTAGCGACCACTACGGTTCGAACGCCGCGGCAGCCACTGCTGTCGACAGCTCGTACACCGCTTCGACCAAGAAGTCGGAACCGGCTGCTCAGGCGCCTGCCCAGGGTGCTGACCGCAACCTCTTCGGCAACAACTAACAGCCGATTCCCAGTTTTCCGGTCGACGGCGGGCTCGCCCGCCGCCCTGGCGAAATTCAGACATTCAGGAGTATTCAAGATGAACAAGATCCTCATTGCTGCCGCCGCCGTTCTGGCCATCACCGGCAGCGCTTTCGCGGGCAGCGACAACTACGGTTCGAACGGCCCGAACCAGCCTGCCGCCGCTGTGGACCAGTCGTACACGGCTTCCACCAAGACCTCGGAACCGGCTGCCCAGACGCCCGCTCAGGGCAGCGACCGTAACCTCTTCGGTCGCTAACAACCAATTTCGCAACCGACGGCAGCTGTGTCTGCCGTCCTGGCGAAATCCAGAATTCAGGAGACTAAAATGAACAAGATCCTTATTGCTGCCGCCGCCGTTCTGGCCATCACCGGCAATGCCTTCGCCGGCAGCGACAACTTTGGCTCCAATGGTGCCAATCAGCCTGCCGCCACGACTTCGGTCGACAGCACGCGCACCTCTTCGGTACGCAACACCGGTTCGCCGGTCTACAAGCTGCTGAACTCGTCGGGTGACACCACCCAGAAGTCTGCTCCGCAAGGTGCCGACCGCAACCTCTTCGGCAACAACTAACAACCGAAGTCGATCTCCAAGTCAAAGAGCGGCGGGCCCGGCCCGCCGCTCTTTTTTGTGCCTGACACGGCAATTGCGGTTAAGCCGCCTTTGCTTCCACTTCATGCAACGCGAAAGAACGTCCATCCGCGTCGAAGATATGCAGGTCCTCGCCATTGGCGCTCAGCCGCAATGTCGAGCCGCGCTTGACCTCGACATTGCCGGGCAGCTTGGTCACCAGCGGCAGATCGGCGCGGCCGATGTCGACATAGACAAGCTGCACCTCGCCGAGTTGCTCGACATAGTCGACCGTCCCCTCGAACAGATAGTCCGCGCCGCTGGCGATGATCAGGTCCTCCGGCCGCACGCCAAAGCTCACCGCAGCGCCCTTTGCCGAAGCCGGCGTCGCAATCGGCACGGTCGCCTTGCGTCCGCCGACATGGCTGACGACGGTCGGGTTTCCGGTCTTTTCGATGGTCGCCGGCAGGATGTTCATGGCCGGCGAGCCGATGAACTGGGCAACGAACAGATTGCCGGGCTTCTTGTAGAGGTCCATCGGCGTGCCGACCTGCTCGATATGGCCGTCCTTGAGCACCACGATGCGGTCGGCCAGCGTCATCGCCTCGACCTGGTCGTGGGTAACGTAGATCATGGTCGTGTTGGGCATCGATTCCTTGAGCTTGGCGATCTCGATGCGGGTGGCGACGCGCAGCGCGGCGTCGAGGTTCGAAAGCGGCTCGTCGAACAGGAACACCTTCGGATTGCGCACGATGGCGCGGCCGATGGCGACGCGCTGGCGCTGGCCACCCGACATCGCCTTGGGCAGGCGGTCGAGATATTTGGTCAGCTGCAGGATCTCGGCGGCCTGGCGCACGCGGCGGTCGATCTCGGCCTTGTTCTCTTTGCCGATCTTCATCGAGAACGCCATGTTGTCGTAGACGGTCATGTGCGGGTACAGCGCGTAGGACTGGAACACCATGGCGATGCCCCGCTTCGACGGCGGCACGTCGTTCACCACTTCGCCGGCTATTCTGAGTTCGCCGGAGGTGATTTCCTCGAGCCCGGCGATCGACCTCAGCAATGTCGACTTGCCGCAGCCCGACGGGCCGACGAAGACGATGAACTCGCCCGACCTAATATCGAGGTCGATGCCGTGGAGAATGTTCAGATTGCCGTAGGACTTCTTCACTTGTCTTAGCGTGACATCGGCCATTGGTTTCCTCCAGTGATTGGAAATTCAGTCGAGACGCCCGAACCAGGCGCCGTAGCCGCCAAGCTCGATGGAACCGCTGCTCGCCTGCCCCGAAAATCCGTGCCCGGGCAGAGGTTGCAGCGATCGGCCGCCAAGGTCAACCTTGGCCCGCCCGGCTCCCAGATTGAAGACGCAGACGATCTGCTCGTTGCCTGCGCGGCGCGTGAAGGCCACGGTATCTCCCTCACTTTCGATGAAGGTGATGTCGCCCTTGGCCAGCGCCGGATGGGCACGCCGGAAGCTGAGAAAGCGCCGGTAGTGCTCGAGCAGCGAAGCCTCGTCGCCCTGCTGGACATTGACCGCTTGCGCCAAATGCTTGGCCGGCACCGGCAGCCAGGGTTTTGCCTGGGAGAAGCCGCCATTCTTGGCGCCGCCGTCCCACACCATCGGTGTGCGGCAGCCGTCGCGGCCCTTGAATTCAGGCCAGAAGCGGATGCCGTAGGGATCCTGCAAATCCTCGAACCGAAGGTCGGCCTCGCCGAGCCCAAGTTCCTCACCCTGATAGATGCAGACCGAACCGCGCAAGGACATCAGCAGCGCCGAGATGACCTTGAGGTAGGCGGTCGGGTCGGGCTCATTGGCGGCCCAGCGCGAGGCCGGGCGCATTACATCGTGGTTGGAGAAGGCCCAGCACGACCAGCCATCGCTGGCGACCTTGCCGAAGGATTCCAGCACCGAGCGGACCTTGCCCGCGCTGATCTTTTCCGGCGCCAGGAAATCGAAGGAGTAGCACATGTGCACGCGCTTGCCGCCGGCGGTGTAGGCGGCCACCACTTCAAGCCCACGCTGCGAATCGCCGACCTCGCCGACCGCTGCCGTTGCCGGATATTCATCGAGCAGGGCACGGAACCGTTCGAGGAAGCCGAGATTCTCGGGCCGGCTCTTGTCGTAGAGATGGTCCTGGTAGTTGTAGGGGTTGACCGCCGGCGCGGTCTGGTCGTTGCGCTCTTCTGGCGGCAGCGGCGGGTTGTTTTCCAAGCCCTGGCTGTGGAAGTAGAAATTGATGGTGTCGAGCCGGAAACCATCGACGCCGCGCTCCAGCCAGAAGCGGGTGACGTCGAGCAACGCGTCCTGGACTTCGTGGTTGTGGAAGTTGAGGTCGGGCTGCTCGGCCAAGAAATTGTGCATGTAATATTGCTGGCGGCTGGTGTCCCATTGCCAGGCCGAGCCGCCGAAGATCGACAGCCAGTTGTTGGGCGGCGTGCCGTCCGGCCTGGCGTCTGCCCAGACGTACCAGTCGGCTTTCGGGTTGCTGCGGCTCGACCGGCTTTCCTTGAACCAGGGATGATTGTCGGCGGTGTGCGACAGCACCTCGTCGATCATCACCTTCAAGCCCAACCTGTGTGCCTCGGCGGTCAGCGCGTCGAAGTCGGCCAACGTGCCGAACATCGGATCGACATCGCAGTAATCCGACACGTCATAGCCGAAATCCTTCATCGGCGACTTGAAGAACGGCGAAATCCAGATAGCGTCCGCGCCGAGTGCGGCGATGTAGGCGAGGCGGCCTATGATGCCCTTGAGATCGCCGATGCCGTCGCCGTTCGAGTCCTGGTAGCTGCGCGGATAGATCTGGTAGATCACCGCGCCCCGCCACCAGTCGCGATCGATGGCGAGGTCAGGCTTCGAGCTGGCCTTCAAAGCGGATTGCATCGTCTCAGCCTCCTTTCACCGAGCCGGCAAGCAGCCCGCGGACAAAATAGCGCTGCAGCGAGAAGAACACGATCAGCGGCACGATGATGGTCACGAAAGCCGATGTCGTCAGAATCTCCCAGTCGCCGCCGCGTGAGCCCAACAGCGCGTTGAGCTTGGCGGTCAGCACAATCTGGTCTGCCTCTGTGCCGAGGAAAACCATCGCCACCAGCAGATCGTTCCATACCCACAGGAACTGGAAGATGGCAAACGAAGCCAGCACCGGAAACGACAGCGGCAAGACGATCTTGACGAAGATCTCGAAATCGCTGGCGCCGTCGATGCGCGCCGATTCCATGATTTCGCGCGGCAGGCCGGCAATGTAGCTGCGCAGCAGGTAGATGGCGAAGGGCAGGCCGAAGCCGGTATGCGCCAGCCAGATGCCGAGATAGGTCTTCGACGGCATGCCGAAGAAAGCGCCGACGCCGTTGTAGAGTTTCAACAGCGGGATCAGCGACATCTGCAATGGCACCACCAGCAAGCCGATGATGACCGCGATCAGCAGCGCCCGGCCGGGAAACCGCATCCAGGCCAGCGCATAGGCGGCAAAGGCGGCGATCAGGATCGGGATGACGGTCGCCGGAATGGTGACGGTCAGGGAATTCATGAAAGACCGTCCGATGCCTTCGGAAAACAGCACGGTTTTGTAATTATCGGTGGTGAATTTCGGCGGCGCCGACGAAGCATAATAGACGCGCTGGCCGCGATCGCCTTCGAACGCTTTCGGGGACTGCATGACGAAGCTGCCGTCGGCATTGAGCTGCAAGGTCACGCCGTCGCCGAGATCGGCTGTGGTGCCGGCGGGATACTGCGTCGGTGCCGCCGATTTGACCCCGAAGGCGCTGATGTCGCGCTTGGCGCCGTCGCCAAAGATATTGCCCTCGAGCACGAACTTGCCGGCCTTCTCGACTTGCGCCGAGGCGGGCGGCAGCCGGCCGGCTTCGGTCTGGGTGGAACTGGCGAACGAGTTCCACCAGCCCGAGGCGATGATCTGGTTCTTGTCGCGCAGCGACGAGACCAGGATGCCGAGGGTCGGTATGGTCCAGATCGCGACGAAGATGAGCACGGCGATGTGGACGCCGAAGCGGCTGGCGAAGGAATTTCCGGTCGCGACGGCCATCTCAATGTCCTCCCGTCTCTTTGTTCGCCTGTCGGATGTTCCAGACCATGATCGGAATGACCGCAATCATGATGATGATGGCGATGGTGGCGCCGCGGCCGAAATCGCCGCCGCCGCGGAACATCCAGTCGAACATCAGATTGGCCAGCACCTGGCTGTTCCACTGGCCGTTGGTCATGGTCAGCACGATGTCGAACACTTTGAGCACCAGAATGGTGATCGTGGTCCAGACCACGGCGATGGTGCCCCAGATCTGCGGCACCATGATCTTCCAGAAGATCTGGAACGGATTGGCGCCGTCGATGACGGCGGCTTCCAGCGTTTCCTCGGGGATGCCGCGCAGGGCGGAAGACAGGATGACCATGGCAAAGCCGGTCTGGATCCAGATCAGGATGATCATCAGGAAGAAATTGTTCCAGAACGGCAGCGATATCCAGACCTGCGGCTGGCCGCCGAAATGCTGGATGATGGCGTTGAGGATGCCGATCTGCGTCTGGCCCTCGCCCCGATACTCGTAGATGAATTTCCAGATCACGCTGGCGCCGACGAAGGAGATCGCCAATGGCAGGAAGATCAGGCTCTTGGCGATCGTGCCCCACCAGATCTTGTCCGTAAGCACGGCGATGATCAGCCCGAGGAAGGTGCAGGCGGCCGGCACCACCGCCAGCCAGATGATGTTGTTGAGGATCGAGTTGCGGAACTCGCGGTCGCCGAACGCCCATTCATAGTTCGCCAGGCCGACGAAACTGATGCCGCCGCGATCGAGGAACGACAGCCGCAGCGTCTCGACCACCGGATAGATCAGGTAAATGGTGAGGATGATCATCGCCGGGCCGACGAACAGCCATGGGCGGACCAACCCTTGCCGGCGTAGATTGTCGATGGCCGCGGCACCGGCGACGCCGCGTGACGGGAATATCAGGTCGACCAGTTTGTTGGCGCCCCAGAAATAGGCGACGCAACCGCCGACGCCGACGATGATGACGAATATGGCCGAGAAAATCTGAGCCGCCATGGGTCCCTCTCCCCCTGCGCATGACCCGACAAGGAATGACCTTGGTGACGGGGACCAGGCGCCGATTCAGTTGTTTGGAGCGCGTCATCGGCGGCTTGCGCACATTGCCGATCGCGCTTCATGTCAATGCGCTCATGACGAAAGGCTGCGGCACGGGCCGCCGTCGGATCCGGGCCGGTATGGTCCGGATCCAGTGCGAGAATGGTTGGTCGTCTACGTGCCAGCCGTCTACTTGATGGCGTCCCAGCTCTTCTGGATGTCGGTGGCGACGTCCTGTGCCGACTTGCCGCCGACCAGGTCGATCATGCCGGTCCAGAAGGCGCCGGCGCCGATCTTGCCCGGCATCAGGTCGGAACCGTCGAAGCGGAAAGTCGAGGCATTGGCGAGGATTTCGCCCTGTTTCTTCAGCGCGTCGCTGGCATAGGCATCCTTGTTGACCGACTTGAGCGGCGTCACGAAGCCGCCCTCGGCCATCCAGATCTCGTGGGCGAGCGGCATCTTCAGGAATTCGATGAACGCGCGCGCACTCTTGCTGTCCTTGGTGATCATCGCCAGCGTACCGGCGCCGAGCACGGGCGTGCCCAGTTCAGGCTTGGCGGCATAGGGCGGGAAGTAGAAGAAGTCCGCGTCCTGGCCGACCTTGGTGCCTTCCGGGAAGAAGGTCGGAATGAACGATGCCTGGTGGTGCAGGTAGCATTTCGGCGGCACCGAAAAGAGGCCCTTCGGGCTGTCGCGGAAGTCGGTCGCCGCAACCGCCTTGGCGCCGCCGTCGACCATCTTGTCGTCGGTCGCGATCTTGCCGAAAATGTCGATGGCGTTGACCACCGCCGGATCGTTGAACGGGATCTCGTTCTTCACCCATTTGTCGTAGACCTCCGGAGGCTGGGTGCGCAGCATCAGGTCTTCGACCCAGTCGGTTGCCGGCCAGCCGGTGGCACCGCCGGAGCCGAGGCCGATGCACCACGGCTTGCCGCCATCGGCGATGATCTTCTTTTCGAGATCGGCGAGTTCTTCCTGGGTCTTCGGCACCTTGTAGCCGGCTTCCTCGAAATTATCCGGCGAGTACCAGACCAGCGACTTCACGTCGGCCTTGTAAGGGAAGGCGAAGAAGCCCGGCTTGCCGTCCTTGTCCTTGAAGGTGCCGAGATCGACCCATGACTGGCCGGCGCCGTAATTGTCCTTGACCCATTTGGCGGTGTCGTCACCGAGCGGCGTCAAAAGGCCCTTCGACGCCAGGTCCTGGATGAGGCCCGGCTGCGGCAGCACGGCGATGTTGGGCGGGCTGCCGGCCTGCGTGTCGATGACGATCTGCTGCTCGTAATTCTCCGAGGAGGAGTATTTGATCTCGACGCCGGTGGCTTCCGAGAAATAGTCGAGAACGCCGCGCACCAGGCCTTCGTCCTCGCCGCGCCACGGTCCGAAGATCGACAGCGTCTCACCCTTGAGGTCGACTTTCTTGAGCTCTTCGTAGTTCGCCCAGTTGAAGCGCTTGTCTTCGCCGGGCTTGAACTTCAGTTCGGCCTGCGCGGGCGCGTTCAGGGCGAACGTGGCAAACGCAGCACCCAGCAAAAGCATTTTCTTCATCGGTATTCCTCCCAGTGGGTCTCACACACCGGACGGAACCTCCATTCCGCCCGCCGACGCCGCAGGACTGTGACTCAGTCGGAAAGGAACCGCAACCTTTCGAAGAGTCTTCCAAAGCGCTTTGGCTTTTCCGATCACGCCATTGAATCGCGGGGAAGTCAAGAGGCTGGCGAATCAATCGATTTAGGTTCGCGCATTTGCGCCCTAAAAGTGCGTCGCAGCATGCTATTATGGCAGTGCAGCAGCAATTTTTGTTTCAAACATGCCCAAACCGCGTCTATGGTTGGGCTTCGTATGGCTCGGCCCCGATGGCACTTGGGTCGATTCAATTTAAAAGCGCTTTGAGGGAATGGAGACTTTCGTGAACCTCAAGCAGCTCGCCCACATGCTGGCACTTTCGCAAACCACGGTAAGCCGCGCGCTGAACGGCTATCCCGAGGTCAATGAGGAGACGCGCAGGCGTGTCATGGATGCCGCCAAGCGCCATGGCTATCGGCCCAACCCGAGCGCGCGCCGGCTGGCGACCGGCAAGACCGGCATGATCGGCTATGTCCTGCCGACCGGTGCGTCCGTCGACATCGATCCGCATTTCGTCGAGTTCCTGTCCGGCCTTGGCGACTATGCTCGCTCGCACGAGCTCGACCTTGTGCTGTCGCCGGCCGACGCCGACGACCAGGAGACGACCTACCGGCGCATCGTCGCCAACCGGCAGGTCGACGCTGTTTATATCTCCTCTCCAAGGCCCGCTGACCGGCGCGTGGCGCTGGTCAACACGCTCGGCATTCCCTTCATCGTCCATGGCCGCAGTGAGGGCTTCGATTTCGACTACGCCTTCACCGACATCGACAATGAGGGCGCCTTCCACGAAGCGGCCAGGCTGCTGATCCAGCTCGGTCATCGGCGGCTGGCGCTGATCAACGGTGACGGCCGCGAGACCTTCGCCATCCATCGCGAACGCGGCGTGCGCCGGGCACTCGCCGCGAGCGGACTGACATTGATCGAACGCCATGTCTGCTCGGTCGATATGACCGAGGAGAACGGCTATCGCGCCACCAGGCGTTTGCTGGAAGGGGACGACGCGCCGACGGCGATCGCCTGCTCCAGCCTGATCATGGCGCTGGGCGTCGTGCGTGCGGTGCGCGACCTCGGCTTGAGCATCCCGGGCGACGTCTCGCTGATCGCCCATGACGATGTCTTCCCCTGGCTGAGGCCGGAGAATTTCTCGGTGCCGCTGTCGACGACGCGTTCATCGATCCGTCTCGCCGGCGCCCGTGTCGCCGAGCGGCTGGCGGCACGGATTTCAGGACTGGAGGAGGGCGCGCGAGGCGAGGTCTGGCCGGTCGACCTGGTGGTGAGAGGGTCAGTCGCCGGTGCGCCGGCGTAGCTGGAGATCAAAGCCATGTGCTCTGCGGGATCGAGTTGAGACGCGACACTCACGCCGCATCAATCTCGCCCGACGCCGGCAGTAGCGAGACCACCGCAAGGGGGCCGGATTCCGACATCTCACGCCGCGGATTTGAGGTGGTCGATGAAGGCGCGCAGCTTCGGCAGGACTTGGCGCTTGCCGGGATGATACAGGAAGACGCCGGGCGTCGTGGCGGCAATGCCGTCCAGCACCGGTTCCAGTTTACCTTCGGCTATCGGAGCTTCAGCGATTGGTCGAGGCGTCTGCGCCAGCCCGACGCCCCGCATCGCGGCCCCGAGCAATGTCGGATAATCGTGCGCTATCAGCGGGCCTGAGAGCATCGCCTCGATCGTCTCGTTGCCGTCGACGAAAGCCCAGGGCGCTATGGCGCCATTCGAACGGCGCAAGCGCAGGCAGGCGTGGTTGCGCAGATCATCGACGCGTTCGGGGCGGCCGTGGCGTTTGAGATAGTCAGGGCTGCCGACGACCACGAACGAAAACGATGGGGTTAGCCGCACCGCGACCATGTCGACCGCGATGAACTGGCCGAGACGGATGCCGGCATCGAACCCGCCGGCCGCGAGATCGACCATCTCGTCGCTCGCGGCGATCTCCAGCTCGATCTCGGGGTAAGCCCGGCAGAACGACGCGATCATCGGCTCCAGGATCAACGGCACGACAGCGCGGGGCACGGACAGGCGCAGCAGACCGGTCGGCCGTTGGCCGATGTCACGCACGGCCTCGCCGGCCGCGACGAGTTCTTCGAAAGCAGGGCCGGCACGATCGAGGAACCGCTGGCCAGGCTCGGTCAAGCCGACGCTCCGTGTCGTGCGGACGAACAGCGCCGCACCCATGCGTGCCTCCAGCGCGCGCACCGCCTGGCTCACGGCGGACGGTGTCACGCCGAGTTGCGCTGCGGCGCGGCGGAAGTTGCGGTGCCTGGCGACAGCCAGGAACGCCTCGATGCCCTCCAGCGCACCATGTCGGACTGTGTAGTTCTGCTTCATAGGTTGTTGTTATTACGCCGGGTAGTCGAATTATGGAAGTGGGCCTAGGTATGAGCTGAACCTAGGAGACATCATGCGATGACCGATGAACTTGAAGGGGTACGCGACCATTATCGCGCGACGGGCCTGACCGAGCGGCTGAAGACGGTGTTGGCTGCCCTCGGCCCGGAGGACCAGCTCCTCACGCCCCAACAATTGGGCGTTCTCGACCAGTTTCACACCCGTGGGCTAGCTGCCACCGGCGAGCTTGCCCAATTGGCGGGGATCGCTGCCGGCATGTCGATACTGGACGTCGGCTCGGGCGTCGGTGGGCCGGCGCGCTTTCTGGCTGCGACCTATGGCTGCCGGGTTACTGGCGTGGATCTCAGCGAGCCTTTCGTGGATGCCGCGCGCTATCTGACCGAGCGCACGGGACAGAGCGGGCAGCTGTCGTTCCAGACCGCCAGCGCATTGGAGCTCCCATTCGACGATGGCCGTTTCGACGCGGTGCTGTTGCAGCACGTGGCGATGAACATCTCTGACCGGACGCTGCTCTACAGCGAGATTCGGCGCGTGCTGAAGCCAGGCGGCAGGTTTGCCACATACGACGTCGTGTTGTCTGGAGGCGAGCCGCACTATCCGCTTCCCTGGGCGAGAACGCCGGCGACGAGCTTTCTCCTAACAGCCGGTGCGACGCGCGAGGCGATCGAACCGGCCAGCTTCCGCATGCTGGCATGGCAAGACGACACCGACGCCGCCAAGGCGTGGTTCGCACAGTTGCGCGCGTCGGGGCCGCCGCCTTCGCCCAATCTCGGCGTGGTGATGGGACCGGACTTCGCTGAGCTTGCGGCCAACCTCGGACGAAATCTTATGCAAGGTCGGCTCGGTATCCTGACCGCAGTGTTCGAGGCCGCATGAACCAATTGTCGAGAGGAGGCCAGATGTCCACCGAAGTCCTATTCCAAATCCATCTTGTTCTGGGCTATGTCGCGTGGCTGCTTTGCTTCGCTACATACGGTTTGCCGTGGCTCAGGTCGATGGACCGGGTCGCGGCGCAGCGCGCTGTTGCCGCTCTGCACAGCTTCCGCTTCTTCGGGCTGGTCTTCCTCGTTCCGGGTGTCGTCAGCCCCGATTTGCCTGCCGGCTTTGCCGTGTTTGCTGCCTACGGCGACCTTGCAACAGGAGTGCTGGCCATGCTGGCGCTGCTCACGGTGAGGATACCTCAGCTCTTCTGGGCGCTCGTCGTCGCCTTCAATCTGGTCGGGACGGTCGACCTCATCGTGGACTATTACCACGCCATCCAGGTCGGCCTCCCCCAGCGTGCGGGCGAACTGGGCGCCACCTACGCGATCCCGATCATCTACGTGCCGCTGCTGATGATCACGCACATCGTCGCGTTCTATTTTCTGGTGCGTCCTCCGCAAGCCGCGGCTTGGACTGTCGCAGACTAGTCCTTTGCCGCCGCCGCCTTGATGTCCAGCAGGCCGTAGCCGAAATCATTGTCGCGTCCCTTGGGGCCGAGATCCCTGGCCGTTGCCGCGAGCGCCTTTTCGATGTCGTCGGCCGAGCGATCGGGCGCGGCATGGATGAGATTGGCGATGGCGCCGCTCACGATCGCCGCGGCAAACGAGGTGCCTGTGACCACATCCGAGCCGGCGCCGCTCGGCGCCACCATCTCGACGCCGGGTGCCGAGATGAAGACATAGGCGCCGCGATTGGCCTGCGGCATCAGCCCGTCCTTGGCATCGGTGGCGGTCACCGCGATGACACCATCGAAGGCGGCCGGATAGCCATAGGGTGCCTTCGGCCCGTTGTTACCGGCTGCGGCGACCAGCACCATGCCGAGCGCGCGGGCATTGCGGCAGGCGACGCCGAGCAAATCGTTCTTCGGCCCGACAAAGCTCATATTGATGATGCGCACGTCCTGTTCCGCCGCCCAGTCGAGCGCCGACAGGATGACGTCCATGGTCGACTTGCCGCCCTCGAAGGCGCGGGCGTGATAGATTTTTGCGCCCGGTGCCATGCCTTCCAGCGCGCCGACGCCGGCGATCAGCCCGTCGATCGACGTGCCGTGATCGCGCTTTTCGATCGGCACGTCGGGCATGGCGTCGAACTGCCCGGCAATGACGCCCGAGAGCGCCGGGTTGGTGTCGTCGATGCCGGTGTCGATCACCGCGATGCGGACGTTTTCTCCGCTGGCCTGCTTGGAATCGAGTGCAATGCGGTCGAACGCATAGTTGACGATGCCGGCGGCCTGCTGCAGCGAATAGACGTGATTGGGCTCGCGCCGCTGGGTGCGGCCGTCGGCGGCCAGTTGCGCCAGCACGACGCCGACGGGCCGGCCGTCGGGAATGCCGAAGCGCACCAGTGTGGTGCCAAGCAGCCGCGACTGGCGCTGCGAGCGCACCTGCAGGCCGAAGGAGGCGGCGATCTGCTGGACAGCGCCGGCATCGCCGTCGACGGTCACCAGCACCTCGTCGGGCACGAAATCGCCAACCACCGCGCGCCGCGGCTGAACGGCAATGAGATCGGTCGGCGAGACGATCGGGCCACCGGGCGGGGGGCCGGCTTGAGTATCGGCCGGCGGCGTCGCCGGTTCGGGCCGTGGCGTCGGCACAGGGGTCGGGGGCGCCGCCGGGTTGGGAAACAGGTCGACGATCAGGGCCGGCAGGAACACCGCGCCGGATTGCGCCGCATCCGATCCGCCCTCTGTGTCGCTGCCATCCTTGGCGCAGTCGGCGCCTGCCGCATTGGTCCCGTCGCGGCAGTCGATTTTCGTCTGGTCGGGATTGGGATCTTTGGTCTGCGCCGACGCGGGCACGGCGACGGTTATCATCGCCGCCGCAAGCATTGCCGCAAATCGAATGACCGCCTCAGCCGCCATCAAGCGGTTTCCTTCCCTCGATCACAGTCTCCGTGAAAGCCTGGGCGGCAACAAGGCCGATTTGCCTGGTGTAGTCGGCTGCGTTGGCAGCAGGGATGCCAAGCCGGAACACGCCGTCGGCGGTCGGTCCGCCGACGATCTTCAGCCCGTTGCTGCCGAGGAAGGCGGAAATGTCCGACATCTTCGCATCCGGCTTGAACTTGACCAGGGCGTACGGCATTTTCGCCAGATCGTCTTGCGCGCCGGCAATCTCGAAATCATTGCCCTTTCCGCCGGGTTCGACAAACGACTGCACCATGACCAGAGCCAGCAGAACCGCGGCTGCCGCCCAGGCGACGCCGACCGGCACCGCCATGAAGCGGCCCCAGGCCTGCGCCAGCCAGGACGATCCTGCCGGCTTGCGCGCAGGCCCGGCCTCGGCGTCGAGTGCCTTGGCAAAGCGGCTGAGCGCATCGGCCGGCGGCCGGATTGCTTCGTTGGCGGCCGTGGCGCCGGAGAATTCGGCTTCAGCCTCGCCAAGGGCGGCAAGTGCGGCCGGATCGCTGGCCAGCCATTCCTCGACCGCTTCCAGGTCGGAACCTTCCAGCGAGCCGTTCAGGTAGAACGGCAGCAGCGTTTCCATTTCGTCGCGGCGCGACATCTTTTCAGCGGCGCTCATGGCCAGCCCCTGTCGTAACCGGCGGCCTTGAGAGCCTCGCCGAGTTTCTTGCGGGCGTAGAACATCCGGGTCTTGACGGTGGCGACCGGAATGTCGAGCACCTCGCTGATCTCGCTCACCGACTGCCCGTGATAATAGGCAAGATCGATGACGGCGCGATGCTCTTCCGGCAAGGCGTCGACGAAGCGCCGCAGGGCGGCCGCCTTGTCTTCCTTCATGGTGACGACTTCCGGTGTGTCGGCGCCGTCGGGCACTGCGGCGGCGGCCTCGTCGTCGATCCAGTCTTCCTTTTTCTTGCGCAGAAAGGACAGCGCCTTGAAACGGGCAATGCCGAGCAGCCATGTCGAGACTTCGGAACGCCCTTCGAAGCCGGGCGCCTGACGCCACAGCTCGAGGAAGACTTCGTTGGCGATATCGTCGGCCATCATTTCCGATCCCGTCTGGCGCGCCACGAAGCGGTAGACCCGCGCGTGGTGACGCATGAACAGGAGCCGCACGGCGGCTCGGTCGCCCTTCGCGACCCGGTCGACAAGCGCGCGATCGGTCTCCGTCGCTGCCGTCATGGCCGGTCGAGCCGCCTGGCTCCTGTCTGCTCTGTCGCTGATCGGCCCAAAAAGGTTCATCCTCCGCCAAGGAATTTTGCGGAGGCTAACCGAAGAGCGCGGAGGTTGCCAGAGGTGCGCCTCTTCCTTCTCCCACAAGGGCAGAAGGGAAGAGCTTCGCGGACCGCTTCTCACTCCAAGAAAGACTTCGCCTTCATCGTCGCGGGCACGGGAACACCCAGTCGGCTCAGCACCGTCGGCGCGAGCTGCAGCTGGTCGAGTAGTGTGTCCGCATCCGGCCCTTTGCCTTGTCCAAAATAATACAGCGCGAAATCCTGCATCTCGTCGTCATGGCCGCCGTGATGGCCACGATCGGTCTGGCCGTGATCGGCGGTGACGATCACCTCATAGCCGGCTTCGATCCAGCGTGGCAGGAAGGCGGCCAGCATGCCGTCCATCGCATAGACGGCATGGTCCATCTCGTGGCAGTCGTGGCCGAAGCGGTGTCCCATCGAATCCAGCGTGCAGGTGTGCAGGATGCCGTAGTCGATGCCATGGCGTTTCGTCAGCATGGTCAGCGTCGCGAACAGGTCGACATCGCTCGGCGTCATCTGGTTGCGGAGATTGTAACCGGTCATGGTGTGGAAGCGGCCATGCGTGATCGGCCCGCCTGGCTCGTCGAATTCCATGCCCTCGACCAGGTCGAACGGGAAGGCGCGGAAGAATTCCGACCAGTAGGAATGGGTCACCGCCCCCGTCTTGCCGCCTGCCTTGCTGACCTCGGAGAAGATATCGGGCTGCTCGACGCGGAAACGGTTCTCATTGGAGAGAATCCCGTGCAGCTGCGGCGAAACCCCGGTGTGGATCGAGGCATAGCAGCAGGCCGAGGTCGACGGCAGCACCGAGCGCATCTTCCAGACGCGCGCCTCGCCCGATTGCACCCAGCCTTCGAGATTGCCCATCAGCCGGCGCCAGTTCCGGTAAGGCACGCCATCGAGGATGATCAGCAGAAGCTTGGATTTGAGCGCCACGGGCTGCTCCATGCGGTTGGCGGTTGAAACGGGAACGCCGTGTGCCGTCCCGGGCACACGGCGTTCTGATAGATGAAATCGGCCGATCAGGGTCCGCTCAAGCGTTGAGCCAGCACTCGGCAAGCGCGTAGCCGTCCATCATTTCGCCGATAGGGCTCTTGGCATAGCCGCCGATCTTGTTGGTGGCGGCCGCGTCGATGAACTGGTTGAAGAAGGGCACGATCAGCCCGCCTTCGTCACGCATCATCACTGCCATATCGTGGTAGATCGCCTGGCGCTTGGCCTGGTCGAGCTCGCCGCGCGCGGTAAACAGCATCTTGTCGAATTCCGGCCGCTTGAAGCGCGTGTCGTTCCAGTCGGCGGTCGAGACATAGCCGGTGGAATACATCTGGTCCTGCGTGGCGCGTCCGCCCCAGTAGGAGAGCGAGAAAGGCTGCTTGTTCCAGACCTCCGACCAGTAGCCGTCGCCGGGTTCGCGCTTGATCTCGATCTTGATGCCGGCTTTGGCGCAGGACTGCTGATAGAGCTGTGCGGCATCGACGGCGCCCGGGAAGGCGACGTCCGAGGTGCGCAGCACGATCGAGCCGCTGTGGCCTGATTTCTTGTAGGCTGCCGCCGCCTTGTCCGGATCGAACTTGCGCTGTTCGATATCGGCGGAAAACAGCGGATAGGCCTCGTTGATCGGGAAGTCGTTACCCACCGAGCCATAGCCGCGCAGGATCTTTTCCAGCATCTCGTCGCGGTCCATGGCTAGCTTCAGCGCCATGCGCAGATCATTGCTGTCGAAAGGTGCGGTGTCGCAGAACATGTTGAACGGATAGTAGCCCTTGCCCGAGACATTCTCGATGGAAACGCCCGCGATGCGCTTGACCAGATCGACGACCTTGGGTTCGACGCGGTTGATCATGTGCACCTGGCCGCCTTGCAAAGCTGCAAGCCGTGCGGTCGCATCATTGATGACGATGATCTCGACCTGGTCGGCATGGCCGGCCTTGTCGCCAAGCCAGTAATTGGCGAAACGCTCGCCGCCATGGCGCACGCCTGGCTGGTTGACGCTAACCTTGTAGGGTCCGGCGCTGATGCCGGCATTCGGATCGTCCTTGCCGCCATTCGGCTGGATGACGAGATGGTAGTCGGCCATCAGATAAGGGAAGTCGGCATCGGCGTCGCCGAGCGTGACGATGACTTCCTTGCCGCTCGCCTTGACGCCCTTGATGTTCTTGAGGATGCCGAGTGCTCCGGACTTGGACTTCTCGTCCGCATGGCGCTCGATGGTGGCGGCAACGTCCTCCGCGCCGACCGTCTTGCCATTGTGGAACTCGATGCCATCGCGGATCTTGATCGTCCATGTCTTGGCGTCGGCTGAGGCGCCAATCTCTTCGGCAATCAGGTTGACCAGCTTGTTGTCCGGTGTGAGGCGCACAAGATACTCGCCCCAAAGCTTGCCGAAGCTGAAGGTTACCTGGCTGAGATTCAGCGCCGGATCGAGGCTGTTGGTGGATTCCCCGCCCTGCAGGCCAGCCTTGATGATACCGCCCTTCACCGCCGTCTGGGCAAATGCCTTGCCGGCCAGCGCCGGCATCATGGCCGCCGATACGCCGAGCGCGGCGGCGCGCCCAAGAAAGGCACGGCGCGATATCCGGCCGTGACCGGCGAGTTCGGCGAGATAATCGAGTTCAGTTTTCATGTCCTACCCCTGTTTAAAAGTCGTGCGAGCGGCGCTCGTCCCGAAGGACGTGTGGCGCTCTAGTGTTGCATCCGGATGACGGTCGCTGACGCCCCTATGTGGCAGCTTGGTCTGACACAATTTCCAGGGGAAGCGCCTGCCTTTTTCTTCCGGCAGTATTGGTTCCCTTTAGTTCCCCGCGCTGGCCATGCGCCGTCCCTTGATTGCCTTTTCCAGCCAGCCGATTTCCATCTCTGGAACCGAGGAGAGCAGCAGGTCGGTGTAGGCGTCGAAGGGCGGGCTCAGCACCTTGCCCTTGGGGCCGTAACGCACCACCTCGCCGCGATACATAACCGCGATTGAATCGGCGATCGACTTCACCGTGGCAAGGTCATGCGTGATGAACAGATAGGCGACGTTCTCTTCCTTCTGCAGCTCCAGCAGCAGCTCGAGGATGCCGTGTGCCACCAGCGGATCGAGCGCCGAGGTCACCTCGTCGCAGATGATCAGCTTCGGCTTGGCGGCAAGCGACCGGGCGATGCAGACACGCTGTTTCTGGCCGCCGGAAAGCTCGGCCGGGTAGCGGTCGGAAAATCCCTTGCCCATCTCGATCTTGTCGAGCAGTTCGGCAACGCGTCTGTCGCGCTCACGGCCGCGCATGCCGAAATAAAACTCCAGCGGTCGGCCGATGATGGTGCCGACGGTCTGACGCGGGTTCATCGCCACATCGGCCATCTGGTAGATCATCTGCAACTGGCGCAGATCCTCCTTCGGCCGGTCGGCCAGCCTGTTGGCCAGCGCGCGTCCGTCGAAGGTGACGGTACCCTGTTCGGGTGGCAAAAGTCCCGTGATGGCGCGCGCCAGCGTCGACTTGCCGGAGCCGGACTCGCCGACCACGGCCAGCGTCTGGCCCGGATAGATGTCGACGGATACGTCCTTCAGCACCTTGATATGGCTGCGGCCATAGGCGGCGGTGACGTTCTTCACCGACAGGAACGGCGACGTGCCGGGCTTCTGCTCCTGGTGTTCGATCTCATGCACCGAGACCAGCGCGTTGGTGTATTCCTGGCGCGGCTCCTTGATGATCTGCCTTGTGCCGCCCCATTCGACCAGCCTCCCATGGCGCAGCACCATGATCTCGTCGGAGACCTGGGCGACGACGGCAAGGTCGTGCGTGATGTAGAGCGCAGCGACATGGGTGTCGCGGATGGCGTCCTTGATCGCCGCCAGCACGTCGATCTGCGTCGTCACGTCGAGCGCCGTTGTCGGCTCGTCGAAGACGATCAGGTCCGGCTCGGAGCACAGGGCCATCGCCGTCATCACACGCTGCAACTGGCCGCCCGAAACCTGGTGCGGAAAACGCTCGCCGATGGTTTCAGGGTTCGGCAGGCTGAGCTTCTTGAACAGCGCAACCGCGCGCTTCTCGGCCTCGGCGCGTGTCGCGGTGCCGTGCAGCAGGGTGGCTTCCACCACCTGGTCCATCAGTCTGTGCGCCGGGTTGAAGGCCGCTGCCGCCGACTGCGCGACATAGCAGACCTCGCGGCCGCGTAATTTGCGGAAGCCGTCCTTGCCGCCCTTGAGGATGTCGCGGCCGTTCAGGATCACCTCGCCGCCTGTGATGCGCACGCCGCCGCGGCCGTAGCCCATAGACGACAAGCCGATAGTCGACTTGCCGGCGCCGGATTCGCCGATCAGGCCGAGCACCTTGCCCTTCTCGAGCGTCAGCGAGACATCGTGCACCAGCACGATGTTCTTCGGCGGTTCGCCGGGCGGGAAGACGGTAGCCTCGATGCGCAGATTGCGGATGTCGAGCAGCAGGCCTGACTTCGGTTGCCCGAGCTTCGCTTTGGTGTCGGCCATCACCCGCGTCCTCCCTTGAGGCTTGTCGTCCGGTTGAGCACCCAGTCGGCAACCAGGTTGACGGAAATCGCCAGCAGCGCGATCGCCCCCGCTGGGATGAGTGCGGCCGCGATGCCGAACACGATGCCGTCTTTGTTTTCCTTGACCATGCCGCCCCAGTCGGCGTCCGGTGGCTGCACGCCAAGGCCGAGGAACGACAGCGTCGACAGGAACAGCACCGCGTAGATGAAGCGCAGACCGAGTTCGGAAACCAGCGGCGACAATGCGTTGGGGAGGATCTCGCGGAAGATGATCCAGCCGCTGCCTTCACCGCGCAGTTTCGCCGCTTCGACATAGTCCATGACGTTGATGTCGACGGCGACCGCGCGCGACAGGCGATAGACGCGGGTCGAATCCAGAATGCCCATCACCAGGATCAGCGTCACCAGATTGGTCGGCAGCACCGACAGCACGACGAGACCCATGATCAGCGTCGGGATCGACATCAAGAGATCGACGAGGCGCGACAGCAGCGTGTCGAACCAGCCGCCGAAGACGGCCGCCGAGAAGCCGAGAATGGCGCCGAGCGAGAACGACAGCGCGGTGGCCAGCACCGCGATGAACAAAGTGATGCGGGCGCCGTAGATCATGCGCGAAAGCAGGTCTCGGCCGAGATTGTCGGTGCCCAGCAAATGGGCAGCCGACATCGGTTCCCAGACGTCGCCGACGATTTCGCCATTGCCGTGCGGCGCGATCCAGGGGGCGAAGACCGCCGCAAGCACGAACAATGCCGTCAGCACGATGCCGATCAGCGCGGGGATGGGGATGCGTTTGATATCGAGCATATCCGCCCCCCTATTTCGGATGTCTGAGACGCGGATTGGCGACGATCGCCGCTATGTCCGCAATGATGTTCAGGCTGATATAGACGGCGGCGAAGATCAGGCCGACCGCCTGCACCACCGGCACATCTCGCTTGGTGACGTGGTCGACCAGATACTGTCCCATGCCCGGATAGACGAAGATCACCTCGACCACGACGACGCCAACGATCAAGTAGGCGAGGTTGAGCATGACGACATTGATGATCGGCGCGATGGCGTTGGGGAAGGCGTGCTTGCGGATGACGTTGAAAGCCGACAGGCCCTTCAGTTCCGCCGTCTCGACATAGGCCGACTGCATGACATTGAGGATCGCCGCGCGTGTCATGCGCATCATGTGGGCGAGCACGACCAGCGTCAGCGCCGTCGCCGGCAAGGCGATCGCCTGCATCCGTTCGCCAAAAGGCATGCCGTCATAGACGGTCGAAATGCCGGGGAAGATCTGCCATTTCACGGCGAAGAAATAGACCAGCACATAGCCGATGAAGAATTCGGGAAACGAGGTCGAGGCCAGCGCCAGCCCGGAGATCAGCTTGTCGACCCAGCCATTGCGGTAGCGCACCGCGATCAGGCCGAGGATGATCGCCAGCGGCACGGCGACGATCGCCGCCCAGAAGGCGAGGAACAGCGTGTTCCACAGCCGTCCCTTGATCGACGTGGCGATGTCCTGCCCGCTCGACATGGCCGTGCCGAGATCGCCGGTCAGCACGCCGCCCAGCCAATGAAAATACCTGAGATAGGCTGGCTGGTTGAGTCCGAGCTGCTCGCGCAGATTGGCAAGCGACTCCGGCGTCGCCGACTGTCCGAGAATGGCTTGCGCGACGTCGCCGGGCAGGATCTGGGTGCCGGCGAAGATCAGGACCGAAACGGCCAACAAGAGCAGAATGCCCAGCGCAACGCGCTGGGCCACCAGTTTCAAGATGGGTGAGGACATATCCGCAAGGCCAAGCTCAGGCTTCGAGCCAGCACTTCGCCAGCGCGTAGCCGTTCATCAGCTCCTGATGCGGATCGTCGACCCAGCCGCCGACCTTGGCGCCGGTAGCGTCGATGAACTGGTTGAACATCGGCAGGATCAGGCCGCCCTCGTCTCGTACCAGGACAGCCATGTCATGATACATCTGCTTGCGCTTGGTCTCGTCGAGCTCGGCGCGCGCCGCCAGCACCATCTTGTCGAAGTCAGGACGCTTGAAACGCGTGTCGTTCCAGTCGGCGGTCGACAGATAAGCGGTGGAGTACATCTGGTCCTGGGTCGAGCGGCCGCCCCAGTAGGACGCGCAGAAGGGCTGCTTGTTCCAGACCTCGTTCCAATAGCCGTCGCCGGGCTCACGCTTCAGCTCGATCTGAATGCCGGCCTTGGCCGCGCTCTGCTGGAACAACTGCGATGCATCGACGGCGCCCGGGAAAGCGACGTCCGAGGTCCGCAGCAGGACGGCGCCGTCGTGGCCGGACTTCTTGAAGTGGAACTTGGCCTTGTCGGGATCGTACTTGCGCTGCTCGATCTCGGTAAACAGCGGATAGGACGCATTGATCGGGAAGTCGTTGCCGAGCGAACCGTAGCCGCGCAGGATCTTGTCCAGCATTTCCTCGCGGTCGATGGCCAGCTTCAGTGCCATGCGCAAATCGGCGTTGTCGAACGGCGCCGTGTTGCAATGCATGATGAACACGTAGTGGCCAGGACCCGCGTGGTTGCGGATGGTGACGCCCGGCAGGCGCTTGATCAGGTCGACGATCTTCGGCTCGACGCGGTTGATCACGTTGACCTGGCCGCCCTGCAGGGCGGCCGTGCGCGCCGTCGCATCGTTGATGACGATGATCTCGATCTGGTCGGCATGGCCCATCTTGTCGCCCTGCCAGTAATTGGCGAAACGCTCGCCGCCATGGCGCACACCGGGCTCATTGGTCGTGACCTTGTAAGGACCGGCCGAAATGCCTGCGTCAGCCTTGTCCTTGCCGCCATTTGGTTGGACGATCAGGTGATAGTCGCTGAGCAAATAGGGCAGATCGGCATTGGCCTCCTTCAGCGTCAGCACGACTTCCTTGCCGCTGGCCTTGATGGTCTCGATACCTTTCATGTAGCCGAGCGCGCCGGATTTCGACTTCTCGTCGGAATGGCGCTCAAGTGTGGCGGCCACGTCCTCGGCGGTCACTGTCTTGCCGTTGTGGAATTCGACGCCGTCGCGGATCTTCAGCGTCCACACCTTGGCGTCGTCCGACGAGCCGATCTCCTCGGCGATGCGGTTCTCGAGCTTGCCTTCCGGCGAAAGCTCGACAATCAATTCGCCCCACATCTTGCCGAAGGCGAACGGCACCTGAGTCATGAACAGTGCCGGATCAAGGCTGTTGGTGGATTCGCCGCCGACAAGTCCGGCCTTCAGTGTGCCGCCCTTGACCGGGCCTGCCGCGCGTGCAGCGCTTGAAAGCAGCGAGTTGGCGAAGGGCGCGGAGATACCGAGCGCCGCCGCCCGGCCGAGAAAATCACGACGGCTCAGTTTGCCCGACGCGACACGCCGGCTAAGAAATTCCAGTTCGTTCGACATTTTGAGTTCCTCACTCTGTTGGTTCGACTCTGCGGTCGTTTTTCTTGTTTCTTGTGAGGAGAATAATGACCGCAAGGGAAAGCGGTAAGCAAGACCGAATGCGACATGCCGTGGCGTAAATCGTACGTCGCAATTGGACCAATGAAATCGGCATTCAAAGAAGCGCGCGCGGCACCTTCTCCTCGAAATTGCGCTCGAAGACGAGGGTTTCGTCCTCATAGGCCTCGATTCTGGCGCTGACGATGAAGTTTTGCGCATCCGATCGCATTTCGGCTGTCGTTTCGGTGCGTACTGACCATCCGTTTCGCGACAGGGTCTGCGTCCAGTGCGTCTTCCCCGAGGCCGACAGCGGATCGTCGGGATGGATCGTCCAGGTCTCGCGGGCGATGCTGCCATTGGCGAGGCGATGGGCGAGATCACGCACCTCGCCGAAATCGTCAACAATGGAAAGCGTCACCATTCCGGTCTTCTCATCACGATCGACATGGCGCTCTGAATTGGCGGCGCGGATCGTCTCTGTTGCCCAGGGGGTGGCACCTTCCGGCTCGGCGAACGTCACTTCGTCGCCTGTCGCCAGCGGCCGCAGCGGCAAATTGAGCGTCGCCGTCGACAAGGTGAGCTGGACCGGCTCCGGCGACGGCCAGATGGCAGGCCAATAGGCGTTCGAAACGGCAACACGCAGCCGGTGGCCGGCCGGCACGCGATAGGCGCATTGATCGAGCACGACGCGCACCGAGACGGTTTCGCCCGGCACCAGCGCCTCGGGGAATTCGTGCGAATTGCGGTGCGTCAGATTGAGCACGCCATAGGAGATCAACTCCGAGGCGCCGTCGGGATGCACATCGCAAAGCCGGACCGCGATGTTGGCCTGCGGACGATCAGAGGATAGCCGCAGCTCGACCTCCGGCGCTCCGACGATGTCGATCGGCTCGCTGAGTTCCGGCTGGTCGAAACACACCGACAGCGCATCGTCGGGGCGCTGGTCGCCGGGCAGTTCGGGGCCGAAGGTGAAGGGAAAATACTCGCCGCCGGCCAGGCCGCAGCTTTGCGGAGAGGCGATGATGGCGGGTTTTTCCGTTGAGGGGATCAGATCGACTGTTTGCATCTTGATGGTTGGCGAGGGCCATTCCTGCTCCGCCACCCAACGGCCGGGACGCTCGGGGTGCCAGCGCGCCGGACGCACGCTGTCCATGACATAGGCGCGGTAGGCCGGGTCGGCCTCGACGCCGGTGTCGACACCCTTCAGCCAGCGGTCCCACCAGCGCAAGGCCTCCTGCAGGAAGCCGATGGCAGGCTTGGGCCCGGCGTAGTGCGGGTATTTGTGGATCCATGGCCCGACGATGCCCTTGACCGGGGCTTGGATGTTGGTCGCCAGATGCGAGACGGTGTTGCGGTAGCCGTCATGCCAGCCGCCGATCGACAGCACGGCGGCTTTGACGGCGGAAAAATCCTCGCAGATCGAGCCGCGCTTCCAGTAGGCATCACGGTGCTGGTGTTTCAGCCACAGCGGCGCCAGGAAGGATTGGTTCTCCAGCCGGGTCAGCCACAGATCGCGCCACCGGTTGTCGCCGGCCAAAAGCGGATCCGGCGGCCGCGACGAGTAGGACAGCATGGTCGAGGCCCAGCCGAAATTCTCGATCAGCAGGCAGCCGCCCTTGTAGTGGATGTCGTCGGCATAGCGGTCGACGGTCGAGCACAGGCTGATCACCGCTTTCAGCGCCGGCGGCCGCTTGGCCGCCACCTGCAGGCAGTTGAAGCCGCCCCAGGAAATGCCCATCATGCCGACATTGCCGTTGCACCAGGGCTGGCTTGCCGCCCAGGCGATGACGTCGCAGGCGTCCTGCAATTCCTGCTCGGAATATTCGTCGTCCATCAGCCCTTCGGAATCGCCATTGCCGCGCATGTCGACGCGGATCGAAGCATAGCCGTGGCCGGCGAAATAAGGATGCGTCAGCTGATCGCGAAAGATGGTGCCGTCGCGCTTGCGGTAGGGCAGATGCTCTAGGATGACAGGCACCGGATCGTCGCCCGCATCCTCCGGCATCCACACCCGCGCCGACAGGCGGCAGCCATCCGGCATGACGATGCCCATATCCGGGAATTCGACGATTTTGCGGGCAAATTCGGTGACGGTTTTCATGGCATGCTCCAGGATCGCCAGATGATGGAACCTGCCGTGCCGCGTCGTGGGCCAGCCAACGAATTCGGCTGGTCAATCCGCGTCAGTTCAGCGGGATATCGTTATCGTCCTTGTTCGCCTGATAGATGTTGGACAATTCATCGTAGCGCGCCGAAATCGCGCCGATACGGGTCTCCAGCCGTCGCCGCTCTGCCTCGGGCAACGCTCGCACCAGCCTGCGGATAGAAAAGCTCTTCCAGTAGGCATTCTCGGCATTGTAGCCGCCGGGATCGAGGGTGAAGACCTCTTTCAGGATCTTCAGGTCGTGCGGGATGGCGAAGCTGTCGCGCGAATCCTCGTGGCTGAACAGATAGTAGAAATTATCGAAGCCGGTCCAGGTGATCGCCGACAGGCACAGCGAGCAGGGTTCGTGCGTGGCGATGAAGATGGCGTCTTTCGTATCGACGCGCTCAGCCCTGGGCATTTCGTAGAAACGCTTCAGGCAGTGTACCTCGCCATGCCAGAGCGGGTTTTCCATCTCGTTGTTGGTTTCAGCCAGCACCAGCGAACGGTCGTCCTTGCGCAGGATCGCCGCGCCGAACAGCTTGTTGCCATAGGTAACGCCCTCGGCCGTCTTCGGCACGATGTCGTGCTCGATCACATCGAGCAGGCGGTCGATCAGTGAAATATCGGTCACAGGAGGCTCTCGTTGGGCAAGTGGATCTCGTAGGCGTGCGAGAAATGGAACTCTTCGAGATTGGAGCCATCGCCGCCACGGTCGACGATCAGGAAGTCCTGAGCCTCGCCGAGCGGCGTCAGCACGCCATGCCAGAGATTGCGCCGGTAATTGATACCTTGTCCGGGTGCGGTGATGAAGGCATGCGGCTCGCCCGGCCCCTGCTCCCCGTCATGGCAGACGACGACCAGGAAGGGGCGCGGCGAGAGCGGGATGAAGGCCTGGCTGCCGAAGGGATGGCGCTCGACCATGCTCAATTTCAGGGGCAATTCGTAGGGCGTGCCGCGCACCATCGAGATCAGCACGCGGGCGTTCGGACCGGTTGCTTCGGCGGTAGCCAGATCATGATAGCGCTCGGCCCTGCCGCCATTGATCGGGTAGTGGTTGTCGCCGCCCATGTCGATGACATCGCCGAAGGGGGCAAAGCCCTCGCGGGTCAGCGGCCGCGCGACGATACGGGTCACAGCGCGCGCCTTGCGATGCCGGCGCCGCCGAGCTTGGCGTGCCGGTTGACGTCCTTGTAGAGCAGATAGCGGAATTTACCCGGGCCACCGGCATAGCAGGCCTGCGGGCAGAAGGCGCGCAGCCACATATAGTCGCCGGCCTCGACCTCGACCCAGTCCTGGTTGAGGCGGTAGACGGCCTTACCCTCCAGCACATAGAGACCGTGCTCCATGACATGGGTCTCGGCGAAGGGAATGACCGCGCCGGGTTCCAGCGTGACAATGGTCATGTGCATGTCGTGGCGCAAATCTGCCGGATCGACGAACCGCGTCGTCGCCCAGCGGCCTTCGGTGCCGGGCATCGGCGTTGGCGCGATCTCCTGCTCATTGGTGAAGAAGGCTTCCGGCACATCGAGACCGTCGACCACCTCGTAAGCCTTGCGAATCCAGTGGAAGCGCACGGCGGCCCTGCTTTCGTTGCGAACCGTCCAGCCGCTGGCCGGCGGCAGGAAGGCAAAGCCGCCGGGCCGCAACACATGCGTCTTGCCGGCAAGCAGAACCGTCAGTTCGCCTTCGACCACGAACAGAGCGCCTTCGGCGCCGGCATCGGGTTCCGGCCGATCGCTGCCGCCGCCGGGCGCGACCTCGACAATGTATTGCGAGAACGTCTCGGCAAAACCCGATAGCGGTCGCGACAAGATCCAGACGCGGGTTTCGTCCCAGAACGGCAACGCACTGGTCACGATGTCCTGCATCACACCCCGGGGAATGACGGCATAGGCCTCGGTGAAGACGGCGCGGCCGGTCAGAAGCTCGTTCTGGCCGGAATGGCCGCCATGTGGCGCGTAATAGGTTCGCTCGGGCATCCTGATCGTATCCATGGTTTCAAACCTATTGCGGAAGCATGTCCTTGAGGCGGAGCAGCGCGATGCGCTCGACCTGTTTGCAGGCGGTCTCGAATTCGACGCCGCGGCTGTTGCCGATGCGCGCCTCGAACTCCGCCAGGATTTCCTCCTTCGTCTTGCCCTTCACCGCGATGATGAAAGGGAAGCCGAAGGTGGTGACGTAGGCGGCGTTGAGCTTGGAAAACAGTTCGCGCTCCTTGTCGGTCAGCGCGTCGAGGCCGGCCGAGGCCTGTTCCCTGGTCGATTCCGCCGTCAGCCGTTTGGCCTTGGCCAGCTTGCCGGCAAGGTCGGGATGGGCGTTGAGCACCGAAAGCCGTTCGGTTTCGCTGGCGGAGCGGAAGATACGGCAAAGCGCATTGTGCAGGCCGCCCGAAGTGTCATGCGCCGGGCCTAGTTCCAGTTCGTAGGCGCGTTCGGCGATCCAGGGCGAATGCTCGAACACGCCGCCGAAAGTGTGGACGAAGGTCTCGAATTCCATCTTCGATGGACGGAGTGCCGCCGGTTGATAAGGATTGACCTCTTGCCAGTGCTTGGCGATGTCGATGCGCCTCGCCAGCCAGACCTTGTCGTGCGACTTCACATAGTCGACGAAGCGCTTCAGCGCCGCCACCCGGCCCGGCCGCCCGACGAGGCGGCAGTGCAGGCCGATGTTCATCATGCGTGGCCGGCCGGCCTTGCCCTCGGCATAGAGCGTATCGAAGCTGTCCTTCAAATAGGCAAAGAACTGGTCGCCCGAGTTGAAACCTTGCGGCGTGGCGAACCGCATGTCGTTGGCGTCGAGCGTATAGGGGATGATGAGTTGCGCGCCGCCCTCATGCTCGAACCAGTACGGCAGCTCGTCGTCATAGGTGTCCGACACATAGTCGAAGCCGCCTTCTTCCGCCACAATCCGCACCGTGTTGATCGATGTGCGACCCGTATACCAGCCGGTCGGGCGCGCGCCGGTCACTTCGTAGTGCAGCTTGATCGCCGCCTCGAGGTCGCGGCGCTCATCCTCGGCGCTGTGGTCGCGGTAGTCGATCCATCTTAAGCCGTGCGAAGCGATCTCCCAGCCGGCGTCATGCATGGCCGCTACCTGATCCGGCGAACGGGCGAGCGCTGTGGCGACGCCGTAGCAGGTGATCGGCACTTGCGACTCGGTGAACAGCCGGAGCAGCCGCCAGAAGCCGGCGCGGGCGCCGTATTCGTAGATGGATTCCATGTTCCAGTGGCGTTGACCCACCCAGGGTGCCGCGCCGACGATTTCCGACAGGAAGGCTTCGGACGCCTTGTCGCCATGCAACACGCAGTTTTCGCCACCTTCCTCGTAATTGACGACGAACTGCACGGCGACATGTGCACCGCCAGGCCATTTCGGGTCCGGCGGATTGGCTCCGTAGCCACGCATGTCTCTGCTGTAACGCATCGTCCCTCCCGCCGGGCACGGCCCGAAGTATGATCAGAATATCGAAAGGGTGCTTCTCGCATTCCCCCGAAAATTTTTGAAAGTGTTTTTGTCGCACTCCGCTCGACCGGGACTTATGCATCGCCTTTAATTGGCGCACAATTCACTGTTGATACTTGACCGTACCGGGCCAATTCGCTCGTACCGGAAATGGGAGGCGGCCAATGGCAGAAACGTCGAAAGCCGACGGCGGGCGTCTGACGACCCATGTTCTCGACACGGCGACCGGCAAGCCGGCGGCGGGACTGTCGATCGCGCTCTATCACCTCGAGGGCAAGGCGCGGACACATCTGAAGACCGTTCTCACCAATGCCGACGGCCGTTGCGACAAGCCGCTGCTCGCCGGCGCGGAATTCCGCACCGGCGAATACGAACTGGTCTTCGCCGCCGGCGACTATTTGCGCCAGCAGGGGTTGAGCCTGCCGAAACCGGCCTTTCTCGATGTGATACCGATCCGCTTCGGCATGGCCGAGCCTGTGCATTATCATGTGCCACTGCTGGTCTCGCCCTACGGTTACTCGACCTACAGGGGGAGCTGAGGCATGACGAAAATTAGCATCCGCAACGAAATCCGCTTCATTCTCAATGGCAGGGATGTGGCGCTTTCGTCGGTGGCACCCGACGCGACCTTGCTCGACTGGCTGCGGCTCGACCGTTCGCTGCGCGGCACCAAGGAAGGGTGTGCCGAGGGAGACTGCGGTGCCTGCACCGTGCTGGTCGGCAAGCTGTCGGAGGGCGGCTTGGTCTATGAAAGCGTCAATGCCTGCATCCGCTTCCTCGGCTCGCTCGACGGCACCCATGTCGTGACGGTCGAGCATCTGCGCGGTTCACCCGGCCAGTTGCATCCGGTGCAGCAGGCGATGGTCGATTTCCACGGCTCGCAATGCGGCTTCTGCACGCCCGGCTTCGTCATGTCGCTCTATGGCTTGTGGATGAAGTCGCCTGATCCCTCGAACGCGGATGTCGAAAAGGCTTTGCAAGGCAATCTCTGCCGCTGCACCGGCTACGAGGCGATCATGCGCGCCGCGCATGCCATCTCCAGCTACGGCAAGGCGGCAAAGGACCCGCTGGCCACGGAACGCAAGGCGATCACCGCGAGGCTCGAGGCCATGCGTGACGGCGCCCGGGTCGAGATCGGAACCGGCAAGGCGCGGCTGGTCGTGCCGGCCGATGTCGACGATTTCGCCGCCGTGCTGGACAAGGAACCCGGCGCTACCATCGTGGCCGGCTCGACCGATGTCGGCCTGTGGGTGACCAAGCACATGCGCGATATTTCACCGGCCATTTTCATCGGCGATCTCGACGGGCTTTGCACCATCTCGGAAGACAAGGGCGTCATTTCGATCGGCGCCGGCGTCACCTACACTGACGCCTTCGCGACATTGGCGAAGCGCATCCCGGCGTTGGGGCCATTGTTCGATCGCATCGGCGGCGAACAGGTGCGCAACATGGGCACCATCGGCGGTAACATCGCCAACGGCTCGCCGATCGGAGATACGCCACCGCCATTGATCGCACTTGGCGCAAGTCTCACCTTGCGCAAGGGCAAGAAGCAGCGGACGATCCCGTTGGAAACCTTCTTCATCGCCTACGGCAAACAGGATCGGCAGCCGGGTGAATTCGTCGAGGCCGTGCATGTGCCGGTGCCGGCCAAGGAAACGAAGTTTGCCGTCTACAAGATCACCAAGCGTCGCGACGAGGACATTACCGCGGCCCTTGGCGCGTTTTTCCTGGAACTGGCCAAGGACGGCACGGTGGCCGACATTTGCATCGCCTATGGCGGCATGGCAGCGACACCTAAACGGGCCCTCGGTGTCGAGCACGCCCTGCTCGGCAAATCCTGGACGGAGGCCACGGTCGAGGCGGCCATGGCCGAATACGCCAATGATTTCACGCCGCTGACCGATATGCGGGCAAGCGCCGAATATCGGGCGCTGGCGGCAAAGAACCTGCTGTTGCGTTTTTTTGCCGAGACCAGCGGCACCAAGGCGCCATTCCAGGTCTCACGGCACGAGGCGGCGTGATGCATATCAGCGCCAGCAAACCAATAGCGTCCTTCTCCCCGTTCACGGAGAGAAGATACCGGCAGGCAGATGAGGGGCGGCGCCGTCGTCGATCGGTATCTGCAAACCAGTCACGGTCAGCGTCGCCCCTCATCCGACCCTTCGGGCCACCTTCTCCCCGTGAGCGGGGAGAAGGGAAAAGAGGCATTCGATGAACAAGCACGCTGCCCCCAACCTCAAGGCTGAAAAGATCGCTGGCGGCGTCGCCACCGATCAGCGCCACGATTCCGCGCACAAACATGTCAGCGGTACCGCCGTCTACATCGACGACATGCCGGAACCATCAGGCACGCTGCATGGCTGCCTAGGGCTTTCCGGTGCCACGCATGCCACCATCACCAGCATGGATCTTTCGGCGGTGCGTACAGCGCCCGGTGTGGTCGACGTGTTGACGGCCAGTGACGTGCCGGGCGAAAACGACATTTCGCCGACCGGCCGCCACGACGAGCCGGTGCTTGCCGACGGCAAGGTGCAATTCTACGGCCAGCCTATCTTCTGCGTTATTGCGCAAACTCGCGAGCAGGCGCGCCGCGCCACAAGATTGGCAAAGGTCGAATACAAGGAATTGCCTTTCGTCACCGACATCGGCGCGCTCGATCCGAAGAAGGACAAGCTCGTCACGCCGCCTCTCACCCTGAAGCGCGGCGATGCCGCTACGGCGATCCGTCAGGCGCCGCGCCGGCTAAAGGGAAAAATGCGCATCGGCGGCCAGGAACACTTCTACCTCGAAGGCCATATCGCCATGGCCGTTCCTGGCGAGGATCAGGACGTCACCATCTATTCCTCGACCCAGCATCCAAGCGAAGTCCAGCACATGGTCAGCCACGTACTCGGCGTGCCGAGCAATGCCGTCACGGTGGAAATCCGCCGCATGGGAGGCGGCTTCGGCGGCAAGGAAACGCAGGGAAATCAGTTTGCCGCATTGGCCGCGATCGCCGCGAAGAAACACCACCGCGCCGTGAAGATCCGGCCCGACCGCGACGACGACATGATCGCCACCGGAAAGCGTCATGATTTCCTCGTCGATTACGAGGTCGGCTTCGATGATGAGGGCAACATCCTCGGCGTCGATTTCATGTTCGCGGCGCGCTGCGGTTTTTCGTCGGATCTGTCCGGCCCGGTAACCGATCGCGCGCTGTTCCACTGCGACAACACTTATTTCTGGCCGGCGGTGCATGCGCAGTCGGCGCCGCTCTACACCAACACCGTGTCGAACACCGCCTTTCGTGGTTTCGGCGGCCCGCAAGGCATGGTCGGCGCCGAGCGCGTCATCGACGAGGTGGCCTTTGCCGTTGGCAAGGATCCGCTCGAAATCCGCAAGAAGAATTTCTACGGCACCAGTAGCGAGGGGGGCCGCAACATCACGCCCTACCACCAGACGGTCGAGGATAACATCATCCAGGGCATCGTCGCCGAGCTGGAGCAAAGCGCGAGCTATGCGCGGCGGCGGCGTGAAATATCGGCCTTCAATGCCAACAGCCGTTTCATCAAGCGGGGCCTCGCTCTGACGCCGGTCAAATTCGGCATCTCGTTCACCGCCACGCATTACAATCAAGCCGGCGCGCTGGTGCATGT
This sequence comes from Mesorhizobium sp. M7A.F.Ca.US.005.03.1.1, assembly GCF_003997975.1. NCBI lineage: Bacteria > Pseudomonadati > Pseudomonadota > Alphaproteobacteria > Hyphomicrobiales > Phyllobacteriaceae > Mesorhizobium > Mesorhizobium sp. M7A.F.Ca.US.005.03.1.1. The sequence goes on along the minus strand of NZ_RZRO01000012.1, from coordinate 13,141 downwards.
CTACACCGACGGTTCGGTGCATCTGAACCATGGCGGAACCGAGATGGGGCAGGGCCTCTACGTCAAGGTGGCGCAGGTGGTGGCGGAAGAGTTCCAGATCGATCTCGACCAGGTGAAGATCACCGCGACAACGACCGGCAAGGTGCCGAACACTTCGGCTACGGCAGCGTCGTCCGGCTCCGACCTCAACGGCATGGCGGCGCAGAATGGCGCGCGCCAGATCAAGGATCGGCTGACCGATTTCGCCGCCGAAAAATATCAGGTGCCGCGTGATCAGGTGCTGTTCCTGCCCAACCGGGTGCGCATCGGCAACCAGGAAATCGCCTTCGCCGACCTTGTCAAGCAGGCCTATATGGCCCGCATCCAGCTGTCGGCGGCTGGTTTCTACAAGACGCCGAAAATCCACTGGAACCGCGACAAGGGCGAGGGCCGCCCCTTCTATTATTTCGCCTATGGCGCCTCGTGCTCGGAAGTCTCGGTCGACACGCTGACCGGCGAATACATGGTCGAGCGTACCGATATTCTCCATGACTGTGGCCGCTCGCTGAACCGGGCGATCGATATCGGCCAGATCGAAGGCGGCTTCATCCAGGGCATGGGCTGGCTGACGACGGAAGAACTGTGGTGGGACGCCAAGGGCCGGCTGCGCACGCATGCACCGTCGACCTACAAGATCCCGCTCGCCTCCGACCGGCCGAAGATCTTCAACGTCACCTTGGCCGACTGGCCGGAAGCCGGCGAGCCGACCATCCACCGCTCCAAGGCGGTCGGCGAGCCGCCGTTCCCGCTCGGCATGTCGGTGCTGCATGCGCTATCGGACGCGGTGGCCAGTGTCGCCGACAACAGGATCTGCCCGCGCCTCGATGCTCCGGCGACCCCGGAGCGGGTTCTGATGGCGATCGAGCGGCTGAAGAAGGAGGCCGGCGCCTGAATCCGGCCCCAGGGTCGGCAATGCGTGCAATCCGGGCCGAAAAAACCTATATTTCCCATTCGGGAACGTGAACCATGAACTCGAAAGTGCAAAGCCTGAAAGCCTTTCTCGCCAGCGCCGGTCGGGTTGCCCTGGTCGAAGTGGCCGGAACAAAAGGCTCGACGCCACGCGAGAAGGGCGCCTTCATGCTCGTCTCGCAGACGGCGATCTTTGGCACCATCGGCGGCGGTCAGCTCGAATATATGGCAATCGACAAGGCCAGGCAGATGTTGGGCAAAGAAGTCCGCATCGAGGTTGACGAAGTCTGCGCTATCCTAGACGTCCCGCTGGGTCCCGAGATCGGCCAATGCTGCGGCGGGCGCGTCGAAGTCTTGATCCGGCTCGTCGATGCTGCGCTTGCCGGCGACCTGGTTGCGGCCGCGGAAGCCGAGGAGGCGCACCTGCCGTACGTCTACATCTTCGGTGGTGGCCATGTCGGCCAGGCGCTGGCATCGGCGATCGCACTTCTTCCCGTGCACGGCGTCGTCATCGAGACGCGGGCCGAAGCACTGGAAGGCATGCCCGAAACCATCGAGACACGGCTGACAGCTATGCCGGAAGCGATGGTGCGGAATGCCCCCGCCGGCGCCGCCTTCGCCATCCTTACCCACGATCATGCGCTGGATTTCCTGATCGTCGCGGAAGCGCTGAAACGCGGTGACACCGCCTATGTCGGCATGATCGGCTCGAAGACCAAGAAAGCGACGTTCAGGACTTGGTTCCTGAAATCGGCGGACGGCAGCCAGGCCGAGTTTGCCCGCCTCGTCTCGCCAATTGGCGGCGACACCGTCAAGGACAAGCGCCCTCAGGTCATCGCGGCGCTGGCTGCGGCCGAGATCATGACGGCGCTGGTCAATCACAACGCAGCCTTAAATGCCGACCATCAAATTCCGCATGGCAAGGTGATGGCAGGCTAAGCTGCGCCGCAGCTAAACCGGCCGTTTCAAACCCAGATGGTCGCGCAGCGTGCGGCCCTGGTATTCCGTCCGGAACAGGCCGCGCCGCTGCAACTCCGGCACGACGAGCGTGGCAAAGGCATCGAGTTCCCCGGGGAAATATGAGGGCATGACGTTGAAACCGTCGGCCGCCCCACCCTCGAACCGCGTCTGCAGTTCGTCGGCGACTTGGGCCGCTGTGCCGACGATGCGCCAATGGCCCCGCGCGCCGGCAAAATGCCGGGCGAGCTGGCGGATGGAGAGGCCGTCGCGGCGCGATTGCTCGATCACCAGCGCTTGCCTGCTCTTCATCCCCTCGCTCTCCGGCAGTTCCGGCAGTGGCCCATCGATCGGATAGCGCCACAGATCGGAGATGCTGAGATAGCTGGACAGCAGCGCCACGCCGACATCGTCGGGGATCAGCTCCTGCAATTCCTCGTATTTTTCACGGGCCTCCGCTTCGGTCTCCGCCACCACCGGTGCGACGCCCGGCATGATCTTGATGTCGTCCGGCTCGCGCCCGTAGGCCGGCAGACGTCCTTTGAGATCGTCATAGAAGGCCTTGGCTTCCTCGAAGGTCTGCGCCGCCGTGAACACCACATCGGCGGTGCGGGCGGCAAGGTCGCGGCCGACATCCGAGGCGCCGGCCTGAACCATCACCGGCGCGCCCTGCGGCGAGCGCGGCAGGTCGAGCGGATCGCGAACCGAAAAGCTCTGGCCGTTATGGCCGGAAGCCTTGCCGTGCCACAGGCCGGTCACCACCTCGGCGAACTCGCGCGCCCGTTCGTAGCGGTCGGCATGGGGCTTGAGGCCCGTCGCGCCGAAATTGGCTGCTTCGATGGGGCTGGCCGAGGTGACCAGATTCCAGCCGGCCCGGCCGCCGCTCAGATGGTCGAGCGACAGGAAGGTTCGTGCCAGCCCATAGGGCTCGTTGTAGCTTGTCGACGCTGTCGAGACGAGGCCGATGCGGCTGGTCTGGACGGCGAGCGCCGAGAGCAGGCTGATCGGCTCGAAACCGATCGAGCGCGACGTCTGGCTGGCAATGCCGATATTGGCTTCACGCAGGCCGGCGGCGTCCTCGCAGAACACCATGTCGAATTTTGCCGTCTCCGCCGTGCGCGCCAATGCGATGTAATGGTCGATGTCGATGCCGGCGGTGACGTGTGCCTTGGGATGGCGCCAGGCGGCGATGTGGTGGCCTGTCGCCCACAGGAAGGCGCCCAGCCTCATCTGGCGAGCGGTCATCGGTCACCTCCGCCGGCAAGCCCGAGATGCGAGCGCAACGTTTTTCCGCGATAGCTTTCTCGAACCAGGCCACGCCGCCGCAGTTCCGGCAGAACCAAGCCGACGAAATCGTCGAGCGCTGAAAGCTGTGCCGGCATCAGGATGTTGAACCCGTCGCAGCTTTTCGCCAGGAATTCCTTTTCCAGCCTCTCGGCGACGGCAGCCGGCTTACTATCGGCGATAAGCGCGACGTTCGTCAGCACTTTCACAGCATCGGGAGTGCGTCCGCACGCCGTGACACGGCGCCTGATATCGTCATAGCGTTCGGTCGCGCCCTCCACCAGTCCGCCGTCCAGCAGGATGACATCGGCGGTGCGAGTGGCAATATCGAAGTCGGATTCCTGCAGGCCCGACAAGACGAGCACTGGCGTATCCTGCGGCGACCGGGCGACGTTCAGCGGTCCGCGCACGGAAAAGAATTCGCCCTTGTGCTCCAGCAGGTGCATCTTTTCGGGGTCGTGGAAGCGGCCGCCGCTCTGGTCGAACAGCAGCGCGTCCGCATCCCAGCCCTGCCACAGACCTTGCACGATGCCGATATATTCCTCACTGCGACGGCGGAAATCGTTAGGCGAAAATCCTTCGGGCCGGCTGAAATTGGCTGCTTCCCGTGGCGCTTGCGTCATGGTTGCGTTCCAGCCACTGCGGCCGTGGCTGATAACGTCGAGCGAAGCGAAACGGCGTGCCAGATTGTAGGGTTGGTGGGCAATTGTCGAGGCAGCCGCAACCAGGCCGATCCTGCTTGTGACAGTCGCCAGAGCGGCCAGTAAGGTCGTCGCTTCGAAGGGCATCCGTTTGTTCGCGGCTTCGCTTTCGGACGCTGGCACGGCATCGGCAAGCAGCACCATGTCCAGCCCGGCTGCTTCAGCCTTTTGCACGAAACCAGCCAGGCGGCTGAATTCCAACCCAGTCTCGAGGGATGGATCGGCGAGCGAAACGGCAAGATGCATTGTGGCGCCGTTGTCCATCGAGGGTTCCCTATGAGATGAAATGCCACCCGAACTATGTTCGCCACATCCTGGGATGGCAACCGCCGGCGCTGGGCCAAACCGCCGCTCACCTACCGGCCAGTCCCTATTTGCCGGCCAGCCTTTATTTGCCAGCAAGCAGATCGTTGATCAGCCGCTGGCAGCGCTCGGCCATGAAGTCGAGCAGCAGCCGCACTTTTGGATCCTGCAGCTTCTTGTGCGGATAGACGGCGGCGAACTGCACCGGTGTCGGTGGCGTGCTGGGCAGGATCACCTTCAGCCGCCGGTCGCGGATGAATGGCTCGACCTCGAAGCGCGGCTTGTTGATGATGCCGCGGCCTGAAAGCGCCCAGCCGGTGAGCACGTCGCCATCGTCGGTGTCGTAGGGCCCGTGTACCTCGAATTTCTGCGGGCCGGTGGGGGTCTGCAGCGTCCACACATATTCGCGCGCGCCCGAATAACGCAGCATCAGGCAGTCGTGCTTCTTGCCGATCAGCTCCTGCGGCTCAATCGGTTCGCCGCGCGCTTCGAGATATTTCGGTGCCGCCACCAGCACGCGCTCGCATTCCATGATGCCGCGCATCCTGAGGCTGGAATCCTCGATGATGCCGAGCCGGAAGGCGACGTCGATGCCTTCCTTCATGATGTCGACATTGTGGTCCGAGAGCCTCAGCCGCACCTCGATATCAGGGTATTTGTCGTGGAAATCGGGGATGCCCGACGCCACCAGCCGGCGGCCGAGGCCGAGCGGTGCCGTGACGCGGATGGTGCCGCGCGGCTGGCCGGAAAGGGCAGAGACCGCGGCTTCCGCCTCGGTGATCGCCTCCAGCACCTGCTTGGCGCCCCCGTAAAAAACCGTGCCATGCTCGGTCGGCATCAATTGCCGCGTGGTGCGGTTGAACAGCCGCACGCCAAGGTGCTTCTCCAGTTCCTTGATGCGGTTGGAAGCGACCGCCGGCGAAATGCGCATGTCGCGCCCGGCCGCCGACAGATTGCCGAGTTCAACGACGCGAACGAAGACGGCGATGTTGTCGAGATAGGCCATGCGGAGCACCTTCGCCGGTTTGCAGGATCAACCTAGTATTTTCCATTTTTTTTTGAAAGTCCTCGTGCGTCGCGCCTCTTTCCGTTTGCGCTCCAGCCCGTAAAGTCACCCAATCGGCAGGGACGAGTTCAATGATGGATTTCGCGATTTTCTGGGACTGGCTGAGCTTCGCCGTGCGCTGGCTGCATGTCGTCACCGGCATCGCCTGGATCGGCTCGTCGTTCTATTTCGTCGCGCTTGATCTCGGCCTGCGCCAGCGTCCCGGCATGCCCGTCGGCGCCTTCGGCGAGGAATGGCAGGTGCATGGCGGCGGCTTTTATCACATCCAGAAATATCTGGTGGCGCCGGCCGAAATGCCGGAACACCTGACCTGGTTCAAATGGGAATCCTACGCCACCTGGCTTTCCGGCTTCGCCATGCTGTGCGTCGTCTATTATGCCGGAGCCGATCTGTTCCTGATCGATCCGAACGTGCTGCCGATGTCGGTGCCGGTCGGTATCCTGCTGTCGCTGGCAACGATCGGCGTAGGCTGGGTGGTCTACGATCTGCTGTGCCGCTCGCCGCTGGGCAAAAGCGACACCGGCCTGATGCTGGTGCTCTATTGTGTGCTGGTGTTCATCGCCTGGGGGCTGACGCATCTGTTCACCGGCCGCGCCGCCTTCCTGCATCTGGGCGCCATTACCGCCACGATCATGTCGGCCAACGTCTTCATGGTCATCATCCCCAACCAGAAGATCGTCGTCGCCGACCTCATCGCCGGCCGCAAGCCCGACCCGAAATACGGCAAGATCGCCAAGCAGCGCTCGCTCCATAACAATTACCTGACGCTGCCGGTCCTGTTCCTGATGCTGTCGAACCACTATCCGCTGGCGTTCGGCACTGAGTTCAACTGGGTCATCGCCTCGCTGGTGTTCATCATCGGCGTGCTGATCCGGCACTATTTCAACTCGGTCCATGCGCGCAAGGGCAATCCGACCTGGACCTGGATGGCGGCACTCGTCCTGTTCATCGTCATCATTTGGCTGTCGACCGCGCCGAAGGTGCTGACCGGCGAACCCAAGGAATCCGCGTCGGCGCAAATCTATGTCGCTTCAGCGCATTTCCCGGCAGTGCGCGACACCGTGCTCGGCCGCTGTTCGATGTGCCACGCGGCGGAGCCGGTGTATGAGGGCATCTATCATGCGCCCAAGGGCGTGATGCTCGACACCGATGCCGACATCGCCAACCACGCCCGCGAAATCTATCTGCAGGCCGGCCGCAGCCACGCCATGCCGCCCGCCAACGTCTCTCAGATCACCGACAAGGAACGGGCGCTGCTGATGGCCTGGTTCGAAGGCGCAGGGAAATAGCATGAATTCGACACTTCTGCGCGGCCGCACGCTGTCCTTTGTGCGCTGGCCGCAAACTCTCGAAGACCATTCCGCCTGGCGCTACGAGGAGGATGGCGGACTGCTGATCCGTGACGGCAGGATCGTCGCCGCGGGTAGTTATGCCGATGTTGAAAAGCAAGCCGACGAAACGGTGAAAAGGATTGACCACCGGCCGCATCTGCTGCTGCCCGGCTTCATAGATGCCCATGCGCATTTTCCGCAGATGCAGATCATCGCCTCCTACGGCGCCGAACTGCTCGACTGGCTGAACACCTACACTTTTCCGGAAGAAACGAAGTTCGCCAACGCCCAGCACGGCCGCCGCATCGCGCGGCTGTTCCTCGACGAAATGGTGCGCCACGGCACCACGACGGTCGCCGCCTACTGCTCGGTGCACAAGGCCTCGGCCGAAGCCTTCTTCGCAGAATCGCATGACCGCAACATGCTCAACATCGCCGGCAAGGTGATGATGGATCGCAATGCGCCCGACGGCGTGCTCGACACCCCGCAATCCGGCTATGACGACACAAAGGCGCTGATCAAGGAGTGGCACGGCAAGGGCCGCCAGCACTACGCCATCACGCCGCGCTTCGCCATCACCTCGTCGCCGGAGCAGATGGAGATGGCGGGCGTGTTGTGCCGCGAACATCCCGGCCTGCACATGCAGACGCATCTGTCGGAAAACCACGCCGAGATCGCTTTCACGCAGGAACTCTACCCGTGGGCGCGCGACTACACCGACGTCTACGAGCATTACGGGCTGTTAGGCAAAAAGAGCCTGTTCGGCCACTGCATCCATTTGTCGGAGCGCGAAGCGGATGCGCTTTCGGACTCGGGCTCGGTGGCGGTGTTCTGCCCGACCTCGAACCTTTTCCTCGGCTCCGGCCTCTTCGATTATCAGCGCTTTCGCCGACGCGACAAGCCGATCCGCATCGCCGCCGCCACCGATGTCGGCGGCGGCACCAACTACTCCATGCTGCGCACCATGGACGAAGGCTACAAGGTGATCGCGCTGAATGGCGAAAAGCTCAACCCGTTCCAGTCCTTCTGGCAGACGACGCGCGGCAATGCCGAGGCGCTGTCGGTGGTGGAAAAGATAGGCACGCTGGACGCGGGCACCGACGCCGACATCGTCGTGCTGGACGCCAGGGCAACGCCGGGAATGCGACTCAGGATGGAGACGGTCGAGACGCTGGCGCAGGAACTCTTTCTCCTGCAGACGCTGGGCGACGACCGCTCCGTCCGCGAAGTTTATGTGGCGGGGCGGCCAGCCAAGGCTGACATGAGCGCGGGGTAAGACCCCCTCACCCGGATTGCCAACCGAATTGCGAAGGCAATTCGGGGCAATCCGGCCTCTCCCCGAGGGGAGAGGAGGAAGCCGAGGCCCGTGCTCGTCTCTTCTCCCCTCGGGAGAAGGTGGCCACGCCACGGAAGCTTGACCGAGCGGAGCTTGTCGTACACACGACGTGTGACGATTTCGGAGAAAGAAAATGGCCGTTGCTGACGACATCGCTCTGATCAAGAGACAGGAAGAGACCCTTGTCTTCGCGACCTTCGACGAGGCCGTCGCTTTCAAAATCGGCTCCGCCATTCGCGATCGTGCAATCGCCGAAGATCTACCCATCATAGTCGACATCAGGCTGTGGGACCGGCCGCTGTTCTACGCCGCGCTGCCGGGCTCGAACGCTTCCAATCCCGACTGGGCGCGGCGCAAGATCAATGTGGTCAAACGGTTCCTGAGAAGCACCTATCGCATGGTGTTGGAACAGCAGCGCCCCGACCGCACCTTCAAGATTGGTGAAGGGCTGGATATTGCCGACTACGTGCTGGCCGGCGGTGGCTTTCCGGTGACCGCCAAGGGCACCGGCGTCATTGGCGTCATCGCCGTTTCCGGACTGCCCGAGCGCGAGGATCACGGCGTCGTCGTCGATGCGCTGTGCGATCATTTGGGCGTCGACAAGCGCGGCTTGGCATTGCCTCGGGAAGCCGAATGACCGTGCTCGACCCCAAATCGTTCCTCGTCTCCATCTTCAACGCCGCCGTCGCCGCCGCCGATCCGGAACGAACCATCAGGGATCATCTGCCGGCCAAGCCCAAGGGCCGTACCATCGTCATCGGCGCGGGCAAAGGCTCGGCGCAAATGGCGGCAGCCTTCGAGAAAGTGTGGGACGCCCCCATCGAAGGGCTGGTCGTCACCCGCTATGGCTATGGCGCGACCTGCGAGCGCATCGAGATCATCGAGGCGGCGCACCCGGTGCCGGACGCTGCCGGCCTTGAAGCCTCGCGCCGGCTGCTGGCGAAGGTGCAAGGGCTGACGGCGGACGATCTGGTGGTGGCGCTGGTTTCCGGCGGCGGCTCGGCGCTGTTGCCGTCGCCGGCCGGCAGCTTGACGCTGGCCGACGAGATCGCCGTCAATGAGGCGCTGCTCGCCTCGGGTGCGCCGATCGCGGCGATGAACACTATCCGCAAGCACCTTTCCACCATCAAGGGCGGCAGGCTGGCGGCGGCCGCATGGCCGGCCAGGGTGGTGTCGCTGATCGTCTCCGATATTCCCGGCGATAATCCGGCAATGGTCGCCTCCGGCCCAACCGTACCGGATACAGGCAGCCGCGCCGACGCGCTGGCCTCGATATCGGCCTATGGCATGAAACTGCCGGCCTCGGTGATGGCGCATATCAATTCGCCGGCCGCCGATGCGCCAAGCCCGGATAACGAGCGCTTTTTGCGCAACGAGGTGCATCTGATCGCTTCGGCCGGGGTATCGCTGGAAGCCGCCGCTACGGAAGCGAAACGGCAAGGCGTCGAGGCGATTATCCTCTCCGATGCCATCGAAGGCGAGGCGCGCGAGGTTGGCGGTGTCCACGCCGCGATCGCGCGTGAAGTGGCGACGCGCAACAGGCCTTTCTCGAAGCCGGTGCTGATCCTGTCGGGCGGCGAGACAACCGTGACGCTGCGCGCAAAAGGCAAGGGCGGCCGCAATTCGGAATTCCTGCTCGCCTTCGCCATCGGCATCAATGGCGTCGACGGTATCAATGCGCTGGCCGCCGATACTGACGGCATCGACGGTTCGGAAGACAATGCCGGTGCCTTTGCCGATGCTTCGACCGTGTCGCGCATGCGCGCTGCCGGGGTGGACGCCAAGGCTATGCTTGCCGGCAACAATGCCTGGACGGCCTTCAACGCGGTTGACGATCTCTTCGTACCCGGCCCGACCGGTACGAATGTCAACGATCTCAGGGCAATTCTGATCAGGTAGCCGCAGCAATTCCAGGAAGGTTTTCCGTCCGGAATCGCGCAAAACAGACCAATCAGGCGGCCATCAGCCGCTTCACCAGCTTCATATCCTGCAGGAACCGTTCGCGTTCAGCCTCCTTGTCCGCGGGTTCGCGGATGCGCAGGATGAAGGAGGGATGGATGGTGATGAACACGCGCAATCCGTCCTCGCGCTCGATCACTTGTCCGCGCATCTTTGTCACCGGAATCGCCTTGCCGAGCAGCGACATCGCCGCTGTCGCGCCGAGTGCCACGGCGAGGTTCGGCTTGATCAGCTCGAATTCTTGGTCGATCCACCAGCGGCAGGCCTGAATCTCACCGGAATTCGGTTTGGAGTGGATGCGGCGCTTGCCGCGCGGCTCGAACTTGAAGTGCTTGACCGCGTTGGTGACATAGACCTTTTGCCGGTCGACACCGGCATCGTCCAGGATCGCATCGAACACCTTGCCGGCCGGACCCACGAAAGGTTTGCCGGCGAGGTCCTCCTGATCCCCCGGCTGTTCGCCGACGAAGATCACCTTGGCATTGTCAGGGCCTTCACCGAAGACGGTCTGCGTCGCGTCGCGCCACAGCGGGCAGCGGCGGCAGCCTTTCGCTGCCTCGCGCAATTCCGGAATCGTGCTTGCATCATCTTCCGGTGCTTCGACGGGCTGCTTCGGCCAATGCCGTGCCTGCACCTTTGCGTGGTGCGGCGCGGGTGTTGTCGGCATCTTCGCAATCATGTCCTTGGCGGCCTTGTCCGCTCCTGCGATCATGTCTGGAATGAGCGAGGCCTCGGGAAGGTTCCGCCAATATTTCTTCGGCATCTCCTTCTGCATGGCTTTCACCTTCAATCGCGCCGGGTTGAAGATGTTCTCGAAATAGGTGCGCCAGAGCGCCTCGGTATCGTCCTGATCAGGCGCATCGCCCTTGGCCGCGCCCGGCCCGATCGCCAGCCTTTCGCCATCCCAGTCGGCAGAGGCATAAGGGGTCAGGATCGTCCAGCGCATGCCGGTGAAACGTCTGACGAAGAAATCGGCGTTGCGCTCGACGATGAAATGATCCGGCTCGAACCAGGCGACATAGCGCTCATCGGCACCGTCGCCGATTTTCCGGAAACGTACGAAGGCGTGCATCTTGTGGCTGTCGCGCCGCACCGCCTTCTCCATGGCCTCGAGCCGCCTGGTGTCGGAATCCGACGCGATTTCCAGCAGTTTAGCCTCGTCGCGCAATCGCCACAGCATTCGGTAGAGAAAGGCAAACCGGCCGGGATCGGAATGGCAGAACGCCGTTTCGGCATGCCCGAGGAAGTCGCGCGGCACGACGAGTTGCGCGCCCGCAGGCACTTCAGGCAATTGTGCCTGATCAGAGCCTGGCGCGACATGCCAGTCGACGTCCTCGGGCCTGACCTCATTCAAGGCCAGCCGCCGTGCCGCGTCACGCCAGCCCGCAAAATCCGTCTCGCTGTCGAGCCGAACTCTGTATCTGGCGAGATCGAGTTCCGCCGGCCGCATGATCAGAACAACGACAACTGTTCGCAGGAGGAGGCAATCTTTTCGCGCAGGCCGGCCTTGTCGGTCAGCGCGCCAGGTGACCAGCCTTCGGCGATGATGAACGGCCTGAGCTTGGCGATCGACTGGCAGATCCGTCCGACGTCCTCGAGCCGCATGCGCCGGTGCCGACGCGTCTCCAAAATCTTCGCCACCACCTTGGTGCCGAGGCCCGGCACCCGCAGCAGCGCTTCGCGGTCGGCGCGATTGATGTCGACGGGAAACTGCCCCCGGTTGCGCAGTGCCCAGCCCAGCTTCGGGTCGATGGCGAGATCGAGCATGCCGTCGCTGCTGCCGGCGAGGATTTCCGGTTGCGAAAAGCCGTAAAACCGCATCAGCCAGTCGGCCTGATAAAGCCGGTGCTCACGCATCAGAGGCGGCTTCTGCAGGGGCAGCGACGACGACGAATCCGGAATCGGACTGAAGGCCGAGTAATAGACCCGCCGCAGATGGTAGCTGCCATAGAGCCGGGCGCTCGTGTGCAATATGCCGTCGTCGGATGTCTTGTCGGCGCCGATGATCATCTGCGTCGACTGGCCGCCCGGCGCAAAGCGTTCGCGCTTTTTGGTCTTCAAAGTCGGCTCGGCCTTCTCCTCCATCTTCTGGCGCAGCCTGGCCATGGAAAGCCGGATTGTCTCCGGCTTCTTCTCGGGCGCCAGCCGCTTCACACCCTCGTCGGTTGGCAGTTCGACATTGATCGACAGCCGGTCGGCATAGAGACCGGCCTGCTCGACCAGTTCGGCCGAGCTTTCCGGGATGGTCTTCAAATGGATGTAACCGGAGAATTTCTCCTCCAGGCGTAGCCGGCGCGCCACCTCGACCATCTCCCCCATGGTCTCGTCCGGCGAGCGAACGACACCCGAGGACAGGAACAGGCCTTCTATGTAGTTGCGCCGGTAGAAATCCATGGTCAGCTTCACCACCTCGTCGATGCCAAAGCGGGCTCGCCGCACGTTGGAAGACGAACGGTTGATGCAGTAGCTGCAATCATAGATGCAGAAATTGGTCAGCAGGATTTTCAGCAGCGAAATGCAGCGGCCGTCCGGCGCGTAGGAATGGCAGATGCCCATGCCCTCGGTGGAGCCGATGCCGCCTGATTCCAGCGAGTCCTTTTTCGCCGCACCCGATGAGGCGCAGGACGCATCGTATTTGGCGGCATCGGAGAGGACAGCCAGTTTTTCACGGACGGTGAGTGCGCTCATCCGTTCATGATATGTTCTTATCCGCCCTTATGCCACCTCATTTGATGGAAACGGCGAAAAAGTGATCGCCCGCCCGGCCCTCAGACTTCGTGCAGATAGAGGTGGTAATCCAGTTCGCTGACCGTGCGTGCCACGCGCAGGTATTCGGACTGTTTGATCGCCACGAAGGTCCGGTGCAGGTCCTCGCCGAGCGCGTTCTTCAGGAAGCTGGACGCCCGGGCCGATTCGATCGCGGCGCGCCAGTCGACAGGCATGGTTGTGCGCGTGACCGCTGCCTCATAGCCGTTGCCGGTCGTTTCGGGCCCCGGATCGAGCCCTTCATCCATGCCCTTGATGATGCCGGCGAGCACGGTTGCGGCGATCAGATAGGGGTTGGCGTCGACGCCCGACGGCCGGTGCTCGATGCGCCGGTTCTTGGCGTCGCCGGCCGGCACACGCAGCGCCACCGATCGGTTGTTGACGCCCCATGTCGGCGCCACCGGCGCATAGGATTGCGAGACGAAGCGCCGCCAGGAATTGGCGTGCGGCGCAAACACCAGCATCGATTCCGCCATGGTCTGGATGAGGC
>NZ_RZRO01000129.1:0-14680 GCF_003997975.1 Mesorhizobium sp. M7A.F.Ca.US.005.03.1.1 | reverse complement strand
ATCCCGAAGAGCGCGCCAACGAGATCATTCCACTCTGGCGCGACTTCATGCAGACCGCACCCGATCGCCTGAGCGGCCTGGCGGAATTCTCGACGCTGCCCGACGATCCCTCGATCCCCGAGCATGCAAGGGGCCGGCGCGTCCTGGCGCTCGCGCATGTCTATGACGGACCGGCCGACGAGGGCGAGCGGGTCGTGGCGCCGTTGCGCAGTTTTGGGGAACCGCTCGTCGATTTCAGCGGCCGCATGCCATATCGCACCATCCAGTCGCTCTATGACGGGCTGTTCCCGAAAGGCCGCGACCGCTGCTACTGGAAATCCACCTACCTCTCGCGCCTGGACGACGAGGCCATCGGGGAGATCACGGTACGGATGGCGAAGCGGCCCTCCGAAATGACCTTCGCCTCGATCTGGAAGTTCGGCGGTTTCGTCCAGCGCGTTGCAGCCGATGAGACTGCCTTCGGCGACCGCTCCATGCCCTTCATGCTCAGCCTCGATGCCATTTGGCCAGGCGCTGACGAGGACGATGCGAACATCGGCTGGGTTCGCAGCTTCTGGCAGGACGTGCAGCGCTACTCGACCGGGCGCCTCTATCTGAACTTCCCCGGCCATGGCGAAGGAGCGGACCTCGTACGCGACGCCTTGGGAGCTGAAGCCTATGCGAGGCTCGCCAAGATCAAGCACAGATACGATCCGGACAATCTGTTCCGCCTGAACCAGAACATCCTGCCAATGCACTAACGCACAATTCAAGTCGGGCGTACGGTAGCGACTCTCGCCTGGTCGTAGTGGCTTTGAACGCGCTGAGTCGCGAGGGACGCCCCAGCGTGGTCGCCACGATGCCGCTTTCAATCAGTGACAGATCTGTCCGCAACGACCGAGATTGGGCGCAAGCTGGTCACGGCTCCACTTGTGAAGTGGAGCCGCACCTGATCAAACCTCCGTTGCCTCCGAAAGTTCGAGAGCATCCTCAACATCGACGCCCAGATAGCGGACCGTGTTCTCGATCTTGGCATGACCGAGCAAAATTTGGATGGCTCGCAGATTTCCCGTCGCTTTGTAGATGATCGAGGCCTTGGTGCGACGCAGGGAATGGGTTCCGTATTCCTCTGGTCAAAGCCCGATCGCCTCGACCCATTCGTCGACGAGGCGGGCATACTAACTTGTGCTCATGTGAGCCCTTGGATTGATCCTGCTCGGAAACGCGTAATCATCGACTGTCCCGCCGCGTCGCTCCAGCCATGCGAGAAGGCTGGAGCGTGTGTCGCTCATCAACTGGTACTGAACAGGTCGGCCGGTCTTCTGTTGGATGACCATCGCGCGACTTCGGATTTCCGTCCTACAACAAGGTGGCCGATTTGATCTTGACCAGATCGCAGCCGCGCAACTTGCTGTCGATCGCCAAATCGAAGAGCGCTCTGTCTCGCAGACGCCGCTCTCGATCGAGATAGAAGCGTATCGCCCCATATCTGTCGAGTTTCAGAGGGCGTTTCGTTCCGATCTTCTTGCCTGCATTCCATGCGCGGCGATCGGAGGCGGCAAGGTCGTAGCACGAGTGTCCCATTTCGTTTCTCCTTCGGCCATGATTGGCCACCGGAGAAACGTCGGTCGACGGTTATGGGCCGAAACTTGCCCTTCGGAATTCGGAACGAAGTTGTCGACAAGCAGCCCTTCAGCCTATGACGGCGTTCGTCGCTGTTGATGCTACCTGCTCTGTTTGACTGTCGGCAGCGATGCGCGAAGCTAGTCCGTTGCTGGCACCACATTGCCGAGCCTCATCGGCCTGGCAATTGACCGATCATGTTTTACCCCGGCCTACAGGCAGGTCCTTGATCGGCTGCTGATAGAACATGCCGGTCGTGTCTTTGCGAGCGTCGATGAGACAGTACTTGCGGAGTTTGGTGGCCCTGTCGAGGCGTTGCGGTGTTTGACAATCAGGCAGACAATCGTTCACAGCTATGGATGCAAATCACGCCTTCCAGAACGGCTTTTGAAGTTCCGCCTCGACGGCAGCCGGGGTGAGACCGACGTCGTCGATCCGCTGAGGCCCATCTTCCGCCAGTCGCTTCAGTTCCTCGCGATAGTACTTGCGCTCGCGCCAGACCGCGACCAGGCCGCGCAGGGCGAAGAGTCTCGCCCAGACCGATACCGGTTCAGTCGTCCACGTCGGCTGTTCGCTCCAGAGAGACTGGTAGAGTCTTGAGGTAAAAGAAAGCTGCGTGCTCATTTGGCTCGTCCTTTCTTGGTGCTGCTAAAGTCGATAACGCTACTTTGGCGGATGAGCGGACCTGCGTACTAAAGCGCGGCCGAAACTGTTCCGAAAAATTCCGAAACGTTTAATATGGCGGGATGCAACGGGTTCACCTCACCTTTGGTCCGTTCCTGCTCGACCCTGAGAAGGGGACGCTCCTGCGACATGAAATACCGATCTCCATCGGGCATCGCGGCATCACGCTGCTCGCCACGCTTGCGGCCCGGCCCGGCGACATCCTGACCAAGGACGAGCTGATGGAAGCTGCCTGGCCGGGCCGGGCGGTCGAGGAAAGCAATCTCACCGTCCAGATTGCGACGCTGAGGAAGGCGCTCGGCCCCACCGACCAAGGTGGCGACTGGATCGCCACCGTGCCTCGCGTCGGCTACCGCTTCACCGCGCCTGTCGAGCGCGTGGAAGGTTCAGTGCAGCGACCAATCGCGCCGTCCGGCAAACCCACCATTGCCGTGCTGCCCTTCGCCAATTTGAGCGGCGATCAGGACCAGCATTATCTGAGCGACGGCATCACCGAAGATATCATCACTGAACTGGCGCGATACCGGTCGCTCGTGGTGATCGCGCGTAATTCATCTTTTCAGTTTCGTGGGCCAGCGCCGGAGGGCGCGGAAGTCCACCGGCAACTCGGCGCGCGCTACCTCGTCGAGGGCAGCGTGCGACGGCTCGGGAGCCGTATCCGGATCACGGCGCAGCTGATCGACGGCGCCAGCGGCTTCCATTTGTGGGCTCAACGCTACGACAGGGCGCTTGAGGACATCTTTTCGGTTCAGGAGGAGGTGGCGGCACTCGTGGCTTCAACCGTCCAAGGCGCCGCCGAGGCAGATGCGACTAGCCGCTCGCGGCGAACGCCGCCGGCCGATTGGGCCGCCTACGACTACTACTTGCAGGGTCGCGCGCACTACCATCAGTATGAAATGGACAAGGGCGAATCCATGTTTACCCGGAGCGCCGAACTCGATCCGACTTTTGCTCAAGGTCATGCCTATCTAGCGCAGTGCCTGGTTGCGCGATTCTGGTACGACCGCGATCCTCGTACGCTGCAAAGTGCCTTGCGGTCTGCGCGCACAGCGCTCCTGCTCGACCGGAATGACGGCATCTGCAACCAGAGCATGGGTCTCGTGCTTGTACATATGCGCCAGCATGGGGATGCCGGACTGCATTTCCAGCAGGCCCGTTCGCTCAATCCGCACGACGTCAACATTGCCGGAGACTATGCAAGCTGGCTCAACTACGGCGGCCAGCCTCAGCAGTCCTTGGCGGTCCTCGAAAGGGCCATACTGCTCGACCCGTTGCCCCCGGTCTGGTTCTGGGAGGTGAAGGGAAGCGCGCTCTTCCTGCTCGGCCGATATGCCGACGCCATCGACGCTTATCGGAAGGCCGGCGACCAGTTCTTCATCCATGCCTTTCTCGCGGCGGCCTACGCCCATCTAGGCGAGATGGAAAACGCGCATGTCGCAGTCGAAGCCACACTGAGGCTGCAACCAGACCTCTCGCTTGGCTACCTTGCCCGCCTTCCCTTCGCAGACCCATCTTCCTTCGAGCACTTCCTCTCCGGCTTCAGAAAGGCCGGCTTTTTATAGGATCCAGCCGGTCCGACAACTCATCGCCGCAGTTGCGTGCATGTGAGCAGTAAGAAGGACGATGGCAATGATAATCGACAGGACAACCTCCCATACTGTTGGAACCTGACATACGGGGTCATTGCTGGATCAGGCCCGTCGTCCAGCAACGCAGTCATGTTACCTTTGGCAGACCGTCCGCTTTCGGGCGAAGGTAAAGTTTGCCGAACGTCCGAGATCAGGCGCATTGCTGCCGCCAGCCGGCAACCGCTGCGAGGTGAGGAAGGACAATGGGATTGTGCCTGGCGCCTGATCGCTCGCATCGAGAAGAAAGACCCGCCATGTGGAAGCTGCCGGACCCGATCACCACGGTCGGGCGTCACGGCATCCTGTTCGGGACCGCCATACTCCCATGAGTGCCAGCGACGGCTGGTTCAACCTTCGGCAACAATATCTGCTCGTTATGTGAAACTGGAAAGAAACGCGCAGTCGCGCGACCTTCTCTACACTGAGGTACTTGGATATCGCTCGCGCAGTATCCTCTCGACTTGACGCGTGTCCACGGTGCCCGGAATGTCAGGCGCACGCCTGAGTTCACCAAGTGGGTTCTCTCGACCCGGCAGTGGGGCTGCCTCGCCTGGTCCGCTCGGATTGCTACCAATACCAGCTGTGTTTTGGGCATGCGTTTGAGGGCCAGTCTTCAGAGCCTCGCCGGACAGGTGGAAATGAGCTCGGTGCGATCAGCATGGACAAGTACCTTGCTCGAACTTGACATAGCCGACGTCTTCGCGGCCCGCCATGCACTCGACGGCGATGGCCATCCCGGCTCCAACCTTGAAGCTGTTCTCTGGCACTAACTATGGTCCGCCCCAGCCCAGTCCGAATGAATGGCCATGGATTGGGTAGCCGCAAAAAATTCCGCGGCCGTCAAGAACATCGAGTACTGCCTTGTAAAGATCGCTTGCCGTTACGCCAAGGCGGCATGCGGCCACGCCTGCCTCAATTCCGGCAATGGCAACCGTCGTAGATTTCATTCTGCCGCGCGGACCACTTTCCCCGACAACGACAGACCTTGAGAAGTCCCAGACCTAGCCTTCGACAGAAGGCGATGAGGGCCTGCCCCTCAGACCCCGTGAACATCATGCGAACACGACGCCAAAAGCTTCATTGCCCTCATCTCGCGGCAGATCCAATGCTGACGCAAGGAATCAGCCGTCGGCGGCCGCTCAAAATTTACCATTCTCATGAATAGTCCCAAATATTTAACACCTACCGATATCTTGGCGTCTATAGTCCGGGCCGCGCTGGTGGACTTGGAAATATCTCGGCATGTGCGGTTTTAGCGGCTATTTCGGCACTGTCCGGGATGGGAGGGCGCTCCTTGAAAGGATGACGGCTGCCATTGCCCATCGCGGCCCCGATGAGCAGGGGTTCTTCACCACAAAGGCGGCCGGCCTCGGCCATGCGCGGCTGTCCATCGTCGGTCTCGGGGACGGCCAGCAGCCGATGTCCGATGCGACGGGCGATCTGACGATCGCCTTCAACGGCGAGATCTTCAACTATGTGGAATTGCGCGAGCAGCTTCGCGCGAAAGGCCGCCATTTCCGGACAACCAGCGACACCGAAGTAATCCTGCATCTCTATGACGAGATGGGGGAGGATTGCGTCTCCGCGCTCAATGGCGATTTCGCCTTTGCGCTCTGGGACGGCCGCCGCCGCCGCATGGTTCTGACGCGCGACCGCATGGGGGTCCGGCCGCTCTTCTATACAAGGCAGGGCGAACGGCTTTACTTCGCCTCGGAGGTCAAGGCGCTCCTCCAGGCCCCGGGCGTCGCGGCCGAGATTGATCCGGTCGCACTCGACCAGATCTTCACGCTCTGGGCCCCGATCGCGCCGCGCACGCCCTTCCGCAACATCTACGAGATCGAACCCGCAAGCCTGATGATCGTGCAAGAGGGCAGCGTCTCGACCCGGCCCTACTGGAGTCTGGAGTATCCCGACCGGGACGCGCCGCCCCGGCACGGGGACGAGCGTGCCGCGGCCGAGGAACTGCGCGCCCTCCTTACGGAGGCGACCCGCATGCGCATGCGCGCCGATGTGCCAGTCGGCGCCTATCTGTCTGGCGGCCTCGATTCCTCCATCACATCGGCGCTGGCGGCGGGCATGGCGCCGGGTGGCCTCAGGACCTTCTCGGTCACCTTCGATAGCGCCGAACATGACGAGAGCCCCTTCCAGATCGAGATGGCCCGTGCGCTCGGCACGCATCACAGCGCCGTCGCCTGCGGGGAAGGCGATATCGCCGCCGTCTTCCCTGACGTTATCCGCTTCACCGAGCGGCCGATCCTGCGCACTGCCCCTGCCCCGCTCTACAAGCTCTCGAGCCTCGTGCGCGAGGCCGGCTTGAAAGTGGTGCTGACGGGCGAAGGCGCCGACGAAGTCTTTGCCGGCTACGATATTTTCAAGGAGGCCAGGGTTCGGCGCTTTTGCGGGAGACAGCCCGGCTCCCGCATCCGGCCGCATCTGTTCCGCAAGCTCTACCCCTATCTTCCGGGCCTAAGGCAGCAATCGGCCGAGTACCTGTTCTCCTTCTTCGGGGCTAGCGGCGCGACGCTTGACGATCCGCTGTTCTCCCATCGGCCGAGGTTCGACGGCACGGCGGCGACGAAGCTGTTCTACTCGGGCGATCTGCGTGCCACATTGTCCGGATATGACGCCGCCGAGGAGCTCGCCGCGCGGCTGCCCGAGGCGTTCGCCCGCTGGCATCCCTTGCATCAGGCGCAATATCTGGAAGCCCGCTTCCTTCTCCCTGGCTATATCCTGTCCAGCCAGGGCGACCGCATGGCGATGGCCCACGGCATCGAGGGCCGCTTTCCCTTCCTCGACCATCATCTGGTCGAGTTTGCCGCCGGCCTTCCTCCCGAGATGAAGCTGAAGGGGCTCGTGGAGAAGCATATTCTGCGGGAGGCGACCAAAGACCTGCTGCCGGCCGCCATCGGCCGGCGGACCAAGCAGCCCTATCGCGCACCGGATAGCCAGTCCTTCGTTGGGCCGGGCACGAGGGACTATGTCCAGTCGGCCCTGGGCGACGCCGCAGTCAGCGCCGGCGGGCTCTTCAATCCGAAGGCAGTGGCAAAACTACATGAGAAATGCAGCCGCCAGCCGGCCTCCGGCTTTCGCGACAACGCGGCCTTTGTCGGCATCCTGTCGACGCAGCTGTGGCTGACGACTTTCACCGGCACAGGCATTTGCAACGCAAAGGCCGCCTGACACCACCAAGGAAAGCGAACGACATGACCGATACGATCCAAGACGCAGTGAAGGCCTTTGTCATCGAGAACTTCCTGTTCGGCGACACCACCCACGCCCTCGCCGATACGGACTCGCTGATCGAGAACGGCATCATCGATTCGACCGGCGTTCTGGAACTGGTGGCCTTTATCGAGGACCATTGCGGAATCACAGTTGCGGACGCCGATATCGTGCCGGCCAACCTCGATTCACTGGCGCGCATCACGGCCTTCATCACAGCGAAGACCGCATCGCTCGTCGCGGCGTGACGGCTGGCAGCGGAAGGCCCGAGCTCATGCGGGTCGAGCAATTCCTCATCACGAACGCGGCCGCGCATGGCGCGAAGACGGCGCTTGTCACCGACCGGGAGCGGTTGCGCTATGACGAGCTCGACGATCTGTCGAACCGGCTTGCGACCGCTCTCGCCGAGAATGGCGTGCAGCGCGGCGACCGCGTTCTCGTCTTCATGGACAATTGCTGGGAAGCCGCCGTCTCGATCTTCGCGGTTCTCAAGGCGGGCGCGACCTTCAGCCCGATCAACGCCTCCACCAAGGCCGACAAGCTCGCTTATGTCATCGACGATTGCGAGGCTGCGGCGATCCTGACTCAGGCCAAGCTGATGCCTGTCGTGATCCAGGCGCGTGCGCTGTCGGACCGGCCGTTCTTCGTCGCGTCTACGCAAGCGCCATCCAGCCATACGCCGGATGGCGCTGCCTCCTTCGAGGATTGTCTCAAGGTCGCGCCCGTGCCCATTCGCCATGGCGGGATCGATATCGACCTCGCCATGCTGATCTACACCTCGGGCTCCACCGGCCGCCCCAAGGGCGTGATGATGACGCATCGCAATATCGATGCCGCGGCCGAATCCATCACGACCTATCTGCGCAACACCCGTGACGACATCATCCTCAATGTCCTGCCCCTGGCTTTCGACTACGGCCTCTATCAACTGCTGATGGCGACGAAGCTCGGCGCGACGCTCGTCCTCGAAAAATCATTCGCCTTTCCGCAGGCCATTTTCGAGCGCATCCGCGCCGAGAAGGTCACCGGTTTCCCGCTGGTGCCGACGATGGCGGCGCTGATCCTGCAGATGCGCGATTTGGCGCCGGGTTTCCTGCCGAGCCTTCGCTATATCTCGAACACCGCCGCCGCCCTGCCGCCGGTGCATATCGCCCGGCTGCGCGAGCTGTTCCCCGGCGTACGGCTCTTTTCCATGTACGGTCTGACGGAATGCAAGCGCTGCACCTACCTGCCCCCGGAGGAGCTGGACCGCCGGCCGGGTTCCGTCGGCATCGCTATTCCCAACACGGAAGCGATCGTCGTCGACGATGAGGGCAACCGCGTGCCACCGGGCGTGGCGGGCGAGTTGGTCATCCGCGGCCCGCATGTCATGCAGGGCTATTGGCGCAACGACGTGGCCACGGAGCAGATGCTGCGTCCCGGGCCGCATCCCTGGGAAAAGCGGCTCCACACCGGTGACCTGTTCCGGACGGACGAGGACGGCTTCCTTTATTTCGTTGGCCGCAAGGACGACATCATCAAGACGCGCGGCGAAAAGGTCGCCCCGAAGGAAGTCGAAACTGTGCTGCACGCCCATCCAGGCATCGTGGAAGCCGTGGTGACCGGCGTGCCGGATCCGGTGCTCGGCCACGCCATTGCCGCCCTCGTCGTTCTCTCGGACGAGACCCTGAGCGAGCGGGACATCATTCGCTACTGCGCCGTTCATCTCGAGGATTTCATGGTGCCGAAGCTCATCGAGTTCCGCCGCGAGTTGCCGAAGACCGATACCGGAAAGGTCAGCCGAAGGCTGGCGGCCGAAACGTTGGGGACTGCAGAATGAACCTCTCCCTCGCCCCGAGCCGTCCCGCCTTCTCGGCCGACGCGCTGACGCTCGACAACGCAGCGGAAACCGATCGCATCGTCGCCGGGTTGCGCGAGCAGCTACGCGGCATGCGCAAGCGCGGGCTCGTGCTCGGCCTCTCTGGCGGCATCGATTCCAGCGTCTCGGTCGCGCTCGCCGCCCGCGCCGTCGGCGCTAAGAACGTCTTCTGCCTGTTCATGCCGGAAAGCGACTCCGATCCCGACAGCCTCCGCCTCGGCCGGCTGGCCGCCGAAACCTTTGGCGTCGAAGCGATCGTGGAGGATATCGGCCCGACGCTGCACGCGATGGGTTGTTATCAGCGGCGGGATACCTTCATCCGCGAGCTGGTGCCGGAATACGGGCCGGGCTGGGCCTCAAAGATCGTCATCGCCAATTCGCTCGCCGGCGAGGGCTACAACATCTCCTCGCTGGTGGTGCAGGACCCCGAAGGCCGGCAGACGAAGCTGCGCATGTCGGCGGCGGTCTATCTCGGCATCGTCGCCGCCACCAACATGAAGCAGCGCACGCGCAAACAGATCGAGTACTATCACGCCGACCGGCTGAATTTCGCCGTGCTCGGCACGCCGAACCGGCTCGAATACGACCAAGGCTTCTTCGTGAAGAATGGCGACGGCGCGGCTGACGTCAAACCGATCGCCCATCTCTACAAGAGCCAGGTCTATGCACTTGCCGCCCATCTCGGCATTCCCGAGGAAATCTGCCGCAGGGCGCCGACGACCGACACCTATTCCCTCGAGCAGACGCAGGAAGAGTTCTACTTCTCCCTGCCCTATGACCGCATGGATATTTGCCTCTTCGGCCTGAATAACGGCCTTTCAGCCGTGGAGGTCGGCGCCGCCGCGGAGCTGACTGCGGTCGAGGTCGAACGCGTCTGGGCCGATATCGCCGCCAAGCGCCGGGCGACGCGCCATCTGCACCTTGGCCCGCAGCTCGTCCGCCCCGTCGAGGAAATCGCCAGCTGAGATTGGCGCGACCATCGGGATTACGTCGCCGCGCGGGCAAATGACGGCCTATTCGAACTGCTCCCCGGCCAAGCGATTCCAGCGCTCGCCGGCCAGCCCGTTGAAGAAGCCTTGCGAGCTCAGAAACGCGTTCACCAGCTCCTCGTCGCGCGAAGGCACCACGGTCGAGGCCGGTTGAGTGAAGGCGACCCGCCGGCCCAGCATCGCTGCGAGCAGGGCGGGTTGCGTCCGGCCGCGCAGGCCGGCGGCGCCACGCCGCGCCGCATCGCCAATCAAGCAGTCGACGACGGAACCAGCTTGCCCCGGCAGGGCCAGAACCTGCAGCACGCGCGCCATCCTGCCCGGGCGGGTGTGATAGAGGAAGGCGCCCACCAGCCCCCCGCTGGGGCAGGAGACGGACGCGAACACGGCATCACCATAGTCCGGCTTCTGGGAAGCCTCCGCGAGGATATGCGCAAGCTGCTCGGCACTCCAGTCGGGGCGGAGCGGGAACTGCCGCGTTAACGGGTCCAAAAGAGCCGCAAAACCGGCTTGATCGATTTCGGCTACCTTGAGGCCGCCCTTGCCATTCCAGAGTTCCGGGACCCCGGACCAGCGCATCTCGTTCTCCTGCATCCGTCCGCGAAGATAGCGATCGAGTCCGCGCGCGAGCGGGTCAAGCAAGCGCACGGCGCCGGCTCGCCGCGATGCTAGATCGAGCAGGAAGGCCGAAGGTCGGATGACCCGGATCCAGTCCAGGCTGTATTGCGGCAGGGCGACCCCGCGCAGTTTCGTCCACATCTGCGTCGAGAGGGCATTTGCGGTTTCGCTGAAGGAGATGTCCTGCGGCCCGGCCAGGAATGTCCTGAGCAGCCTTGCGCCGGCCATCGGGTCGTTCGCCCGCGGTTCGACCATGAGCGAACCACAGATGGCGGCGCGCAGCTTGCACTGGCCATGCCTCATCGGCAGCACATTCACGCCGACAAAGCCTGAAATGTCGCCTTCGCTCGCAATATGGACGAGAGACGCGATCTCCGGATCGCAGACCGGGCCTTCGAGATAGTGCCAGCGCAGATAAGTCTCGAGCGCCGGAGGCGGCGGCTTGCCACCGTCCCGGAAGGTTCTTTGAAAGAGCCCGGCGACGGCCGGAATATCCGCAGCCTGCAGGGGACGAATCTGGCTCATGCCAAACTCGCGGAGGATGAGATCGCGGGCGCACCGTTCCCAAGCTTGCGAAGGAGTGCGACACGCGGCATTCCGACCTCATCCTTGGCGAATGTCACGGGTTCATAGGCCTTGGCTCTGGCTATCAGGGCAGCCACCTGGCGGTCCTGCCCCTGGCCGAACTCGAACAGCAGCCAGCCATCAGGCTTGAGGAAATCGATTGCGTCCCGGATCAGCCGCTGTTGGATCGAGATGCCGTAAGGCCCCCCGTCGAAGGCCTCGCGCGGCTCGCCCTCAAGCAGATGCGCGCTCTCGCCTTCGAGGCGCGCGGTCGAGATATAGGGCGGATTGCAGACAATCAGGTCCGCTGCGCCGATAAGCCCATCGCCCTCCAGCGCACCGAACAGATCCCCTTTCCGGATGGTGACCCGGGCCTGAAGGGCCAAGCGTTCGGCATTGCTCCGGGCGAGCGCGAACGTGCTGTCAGTCACGTCCACCCCCCAGACGCGGGCCGACGGAACTTCCGCCGCGATCGCCAGAGCAAGGTTGCCGGAGCCGCAGCACATGTCGATCACCATCGGGCCGGGCGCGCGATCGCGAAGAATCGCAAGCGCGCTCTGTCCGAGCAACTCCGTTTCCTGACGCGGCACGAGAACGCCCGGAGCCAGCTCGAGCATCACGCTCATGAAACGATGCAGGCGGGGCGTAGAACGGCCGGCTAGGGCTGCTGCTCTGTGCGGCACGGCGGTTCCTTACGTCATCCGACAGTATTGCATACACAGGACCTATCGCGCTCCGGTAAACGGCTGCTAAAGATATCGCCGCCGATACTGCGCAGCGCACCAACTCGGCCATATAGATGCGGCGTTGGTGCGCGGATATGAAATCGAGCGCATTTCGGTCTTTGAAGTTGCCGATTATAGCTGCCGGACTTGATGTCGGACAGACTCATGCGCACGCCAGCATGCGGTTGAGTACGCTGCAACCGACGGCAACCTCGGTCTGCTGAGCGGCGAACGAACGAGCCAGCAAGCTCTACATACTTCAATTGCGTCTGCCCGGGGAGGCAGTCTGTGGATTCGAGGCGTGGTCTCGGCTAAGCATACCCGATGGACGACAGATCCTGGTTTATGAAATCCAGCATCGATCACGCCAAAGCAGCGCGAGCTGACAAGAACGGTGGAGGTGCTGCTTGAGGAGTTCGACGACGCGCTGAAGGAGGCTCGGCCGACTTCAAAAAGCGTGGGCGCATCCTCAAGATTATACTTTTCGGATCCTATGCGCGTGGCGGCTGGATCGACGAGCCGCATTTTCGGCAGCGGCAGAGCATCACGGGCTTCTTCAACAAGGAGCCTGACAAGGGCATGTCGGCGATCGAGTATTGCCGCACGGCGGCCCTTGGCGGTCGGCAGCGGTCGCGCCGTCGCCGACTTCGGCCGCAGATCGAAATCCCCATAGCCATCGACTGTGCCCCGCGGGTTCCTTCCTCGGGGACTTTCGTACGCCTGCCGGCGCCCGAAACTCTTCACGGAAGCAGAAGGTGCGGTTCTGAAACGAACTGGCCAGAAAAGGGCTCCCCTACCGGAAATCGGCGGCAGTCAAAGTGTAAGAGCTGCGGCGGTCGCGAGAATCGGCTTTGCTGGCAATCTTGTGAATGGATGATCGCAAGGTGTCGAAAGCTGAAAGGCATTTTGTTTCCGACGCCGTTGTCCCCACCAAGGCGATGTCCGATTTTGCCAGCGCCGCGATCTCGACGAAGAAACGCACCTCGAACATGCAGTCATGGCCGGTGAAGCGGACGGCGTTGCGGGCTTCATCGAAACTGCGGCTGGGATTGGGAAAGGAGAGCGTCATGATTGGCCCGCCGCTCTCTCGCGCGGGACAATAGGCGGCGCGGTAATCCACGCCGTGCGACGCTCGGCATTGCGCTGGTTGAGGGGGTCAACATGCGGCGTGTCGCATCGGGGCGGCTGAGGCCGGCCATGGCAACGCCGTCTCCGTGTGCCGGAATTCCCGAGAAGACGTGATAGACGGTCCAGGAACGATCCGCTTCACGCGGCGTCCGTATTGGCGATTTGTGAAGTCGCGTCCCGGCGCGCCACTTTCGTGTTCCCAAATCCGAAGCGCGGCGGCATTGCACTGCCAATCGGTTTCAGTGTTGCGGACAATCGTGACGTTGGCCTTTCCTCATTTAATCGCTTCAGAGGCGAGAACGCCCGAATAGAGCGTTGCGCCATTCGTGTCGGCGATCGTCATGGCGTCCGGCCGCTGTGGCATGTTCAGGGTCCCAGCCAAAAGCCTGGCGATTTCGATCGCATCTTCGAGGTCGGCGGCTTCCGCCGTCTCGCGGCCGAGCACGGCATGCGCATCGTCCGCTTCGCGGGTGCGATAGAATTCGATCACGATCTTCATCGCCGTCCCGTCTCGCCGTGTCAGTTCTTGCCTTTGCCGCGCGGGGCGCTGATCTTGGCGGTAAGCCTGGTCTGGGCACCGAACACGCTTTCAGGCTTAGGCAGTGCCTTTTCCAGCTTCGGCTTCCTGATTTCCCGGCTCGAGCGTTTCTGTCCCTTTGACATGTGCGAACGTCCTTTCAGAGAGTGTTATGATGTCACTGGGCGACGTGGCGACCGGTTCGAGACTGTCCTGGGTCGCCACCCGTTCATGACGTTCGCCGTCGCTGCGGATGCGGTATTGCAGCGAATCTCCCCTCGCAGGGAGCGTGGCCCTGATGCGGTAGATTTCCGCGGTCTGTGGAAACGTGCCAAAGCCGCCCTTCAGCCGGACAGCCTGTCCGACGGCAAACAGATGCGTTGCGGCTTCGCGGCGGATCGGGCGTGGGTTGCGTTGCATCAGGGTTGTGGTTTTCATCATTGTCTCTGGTCCTGCTCCAGTGCGGCTTCAAGCGATGCCGGTTCGATCGGCACCATCTGCTGCGTGGCTCCGACGGCGGAGATCGCCGGCAGGTGAATGAAGGTGGCCACGCGGCGCCATGCGATCAGCGAAGCCCCTTCGAGAGCTTCCTCGTCTTGATCGACGCGATACGCTCCAGGTGGTTGCGGCGTATCGAAGCCAGGCAGCGAAAACGCCGCCCTGAAGCGAACGATTGAAGATGTGGTGCGGCTGGTCATCAGTTGCGGCTTCCCGCGGAAACGCACGACGCCTTTCCGTATCATTCCCACTCGAACCGCCGGAGCGATGCCCGACGCTGCCAGTATATCCGTGGTCAGCGTCGGTTTCATTCCAGGGTTCGAGCGGGACGAAATGTGCGCCGGATCGGCTCATGCACTCGTTTTCGAGAATTGGTGGTGAATCGCAGGACTCTGACACAAAGCCAACTCTACCAAATCAACGAGCTTTACATATGCGCCTCAATTGCGTTGCAAACAAGGTCTCGGCGCCTTTTCTTTTTGGCTTTTAAATAACAAATCGATGTCCGTGAAATTCAAGGCGGCAGAAAGTTTTCCGCCAACGCAAATAAATTCTGCGAGGCTCGAAATTATTTCGTTCGATTGTTTGGGGCATACACGAGAATTAATTCTGGCATTCCTATCTATCGAGTGCCAACGCGTCTATAGAGG
>NZ_RZRO01000128.1:0-15257 GCF_003997975.1 Mesorhizobium sp. M7A.F.Ca.US.005.03.1.1 | reverse complement strand
CATCACCGCTGCCGACCTTGCCGGCCGCTTCGGCATCGCCAGGCCACGGCTGGCGATTGCCGGGCTCAATCCACATGCCGGCGAAGGCGGCGCCATGGGCCTCGAAGACGAGCGGATCGTGCGCCCGGCGGTCGACATCCTGCGCGCCGAAGGCATCGACGCTTTCGGCCCTTTGCCGGCCGACACGTTGTTCCATGTCCGGGCGCGGGCTGGTTACGACGCGGCCCTTTGCATGTATCACGACCAGGCGCTTATCCCGGCCAAGGCGCTGGCTTTCGACGAGGCGGTCAATGTCACGCTCGGCCTGCCCTTCATCCGCACCTCGCCCGACCACGGCACGGCCTTCGACATCGCCGGCAAGGGTGTGGCGCGGCCCGACAGCCTGATAGCGGCGCTGAAGCTTGCCCGGCGGCTGGCCGACACGAACACCAAGGCGGTTGCCGTATGAGATCTCGGGCATGAGCATCGACGGGCTGCCGCCGCTGCGCGAGGTGATCGAGCGGCATGGGCTGCAGGCGAAGAAGGCGCTCGGCCAGAATTTCCTGCTCGACCTCAACCTCACCGGCAAGATCGCCCGCACCGCCGGCGACTTGTCCGATGCAACCGTCATCGAGGTCGGCCCCGGTCCCGGCGGGCTGACCCGCGCCTTGCTTGCCAACGGAGCGCGCCAGGTGATCGCCATAGAGCGCGACGAACGTTGCCTGGCTGCTCTTGCCGAAGTGTCCGACCACTATCCCGGCCGGCTGGAGGTTGTTTCGGGCGATGCGCTGAAGACGGATTTCACGGGCCTTGCCAGTCGAGCGACCGGCAATGGCGGCCCGGTCAAGATCGTGGCCAACCTGCCCTACAACATCGGCACGGAGCTGCTGGTGCGCTGGTTGACCGTCAGCGACTGGCCGCCTTTCTACACCTCGATGACTTTGATGTTCCAGCGCGAGGTGGCCGAGCGCATCGTCGCTCCCGCCGGCAGCGACAGCTATGGCCGGCTGGGGGTCCTTGCCGGCTGGCGGACGGAGGCGAGGATCGCCTTCGACGTACCGCCACAGGCATTCACGCCGCCGCCAAAGGTCACCTCCTCGGTGGTGCATCTTGTGCCGCGCCCGATGCCCCTGCCCACCGAGGTGAAGAAACTCGGCCGCGTCACAGAAGCCGCCTTCGGCCAACGTCGCAAGATGCTGCGGCAAAGCGTTAAGAGCCTCGGCGGCGAGGCCCTGCTCGACCGCGCCGGCATCGATCCGACACGCCGCGCCGAGACGCTCAGCGTCGAGGAATTTGTAAGGTTGACAAACGCGGTGTAAGAAGCTGCCGATCTGCCCCCTCGTGGGGGAGATTGGCGCTTCACCGCCTCAACCCGTCTTCTCGTCCAACAGTCCCGAGACGAAATCGAACAGGCCTGGCCGGCGGTCGCGTCTCAGCCGCTCGGCGACGACGATGCCGCGCACTTCGGCGAAGGCGCGGTCGAGGTCGTCATTGACGATGACGAAATCATATTCCTTCCAGTGCTCGATCTCGTTGCGGGCGTTTTTCAACCGCGTTTCGATCACCGCTTCCTGGTCTTCGGCGCGGCGCTTCAGCCGTGCCTTCAACTCCTTCATCGATGGCGGCAGGATGAAGATCGAGACGATGTCGGCGCGCATCTTCTCCTTGAGCTGCTGGGCGCCCTGCCAGTCGATGTCGAAGAGCATGTCGCGCCCTTCAGACAGCGCCAGTTCGGCAGGCTCGCGCGGTGTCGCATAGCAATTGCCATGCACCTCGGCCCACTCCAGCAGCGCGTCTGAATCACGAAGCCGCTCGAGTTCGCGCATCGTCCGGAAATGATAGTGGACGCCTTCGATCTCGCTGCCGCGGCGCGGCCTGGTGGTGACCGAGACCGACAGTTCGAGGCTGGAATCGCTTTCCAGAAGATTGCGCGCGATCGTCGACTTGCCGGCGCCAGACGGCGACGACAGGACGAGCATCAGGCCCCGGCGGCGAATGCGGGACCCCAAATCCTTGGCAACCATCGGCTACTCCAGATTCTGGATCTGTTCACGAAACTGGTCGACCACCGCCTTCAGGTCCAGCCCGATCGCGGTGATGGCGGCGGCATTCGACTTGGAACACAGCGTATTCGATTCGCGGTTAAATTCCTGTGCCAGAAAATCGAGCTTGCGACCGACCGCGCCGCCGCCCACCAGCAGTGCCCGGCCGGATGCGACATGCGTTTTCAGCCGGTCGATCTCTTCGCGAATATCGGCCTTGGTGGCCAGGAACGCGGCCTCCATGTGCAGTCGGGTGGCATCCAAATTGGCGGAAGCGTCCATCAGCAGCCTGACCTGCTCGGCGATGCGTTCCCGGATCACCGCGGTCTCGCGGGATGGATCCACTTCTGCCCGCAGCGTCAGCGCCTCGATTGTGTCGATATGACCCGACAGCAGCAAAGCCAGCGCGGCCCCTTCGCCCTGCCGAGCCTGTTCGAGCCCGTTCAAGGCCACTTCGAGCGCGGCCATGATCGCGGCATCGAGCGCAGCCCTCGCCTCCTCGGTTTCGACAGTCTCGGGAATGTCGAGCACGCCACGCAGCGAAAGCAATCCATCCGAGGTCGCCGCAGCAACGCCGAACTGCTCCTGCAGCCGCTTGGCGAGCCCAGCCAGGTCCTTCAGGAAGGCTTCGTTGACGACCGGCTGCGCCTGCGCGCCGACGGCACGGCCGATGGTCAGCGTCGCCTGAAAATTGCCGCGTGCAAAACGTTTCTGAAGTATCTGCCGGACAGCCGGTTCCAACCGCTCGAAGCCTTGCGGCAGCCGCAGCCGTACTTCGACGCTCTTGCCGTTGACGGACTTGACCTCCCAGGCGATCGAAGTGCCTTCGTGCTCGGCGACGGCACGTGCAAAACCGGTCATGCTCTGCAAATTCATATCGCCCACACGTCCCTGGCACATTGCCCCGAACCGGCTTTCCGGACAGAGCAAGTGCGGCTTGAAAATGACTGCGCAGGCGCGTCGAAATCGGACGCGCGGCGCTCTTGCAAATGTCAGGGCGTCGCCTGTCGGGCAACGCCTTTCTTCATTCTACTGGGCAGCGCCCGCGTCACCGCCGCTGTCGTCGGCACCGTCAGCCGGCCCACTGTCGGCCGGCCCACCGTCCGCCGGCTTGACGGCATCGCTGTCGCCGCCGCCGGTCGTCTTGGCGGCTTTGGCGACGTCATCCGCCTGCTTCTTCTGCAGAGCGCGATAGCGGGCGACATTCTCGTTGTGCTCGTCCAGCGTCGCGGCAAAGACGTGCCCACCGGTGCCGTCGGCGACGAAATAGAGGTCGTCGGTCTTCGATGGGTTGGCCACCGCCTCCAGCGCTGCACGACCCGGATTGGCGATCGGCGTCGGCGGCAAGCCGTTGATCACATAGGTGTTGTAGGGGGTCTGTTTCTGGATATCCGACTGGTAGATCGGCCGGTCCGCCGGCTTTCCCTTGCCGCCGAACAGCCCGTAGATGATGGTCGGATCGGATTGCAGGCGCATGCCCTTGGCAAGCCGGTTCAGGAAGACGGCGGCAACCCGTGAACGCTCGTCACCCTTGCCCGTCTCTTTCTCGACAATCGAAGCCAGCGTGACGAACTCCTCGACGTTGGCCAGCGGCAGGTCCGGCGCGCGCCGCTGCCAGACATCGTCAACCAGCTTCTTCTGATCCGCAAGCAGCTTGTCGACCATCTGCTGGCGTGTCGCGCCGCGCGTGAAGCGCAGCGTGTCGGTGGCGAGGCTGCCCTCCGGCGGCGTGGTTGCCGGCATGTCGCCGCTCAAGGCAGTCTCCTCGGCGATGCGCTGCAATGCCTGGTCGACAGTCAGTCCTTCAGGGATGGTCAGCGAATACATCACCGACTTGCCGCTCTTCAGAAGCTCCATGATATCGCGCATGGAAGCCCTGGGCTTGATCTCGTACTCGCCGGCTTTCAGCGCCGAATCATTGCCGAAGGCGCGCACGCCAAGGCGGAATACCCGGGCATCACTGATCAGTCCGCGGCGTTCGAGCTGGTCGGCGATATCCTGGACGCCGGTGTTCGGCTTGACCAGGAAGGTATCGCCATTAGCGGAGGGTCCGGGCTCGGTGAATTCCTGCTTGCCGAAATAGACCGCGACGCCGGCCGCCAGAACCACCAGCATCACCGAGGAGATGACGAAGTTCATGAACACGACGACCTGGCTGCGTGACGCACGCGAGCGCTTCGGCGGCGGCGTGCCGGCCTCTGGCCGCAACGCCTCGCTGGCCGTTTTCGGCACGATCGGTCCGGATGTTGCCGGCCGTTGCCCGAATTCTCCGTTGCCTGCCGGATTTGTGTTCATTTCGCCCTACCGTTTGATCGCCCAACGAATCCCCAGCGGCAGAGTAGAGGCGAATATGGCAAAATTGACGGCACGCCAAAGCGTCGCCCGGCAGCCGGACGATCAGCCATTGTAGCGCTGGAAGACCAGCGACGCATTGGTCCCGCCAAAGCCGAACGAATTGGACAGCGCCACGTCGATCTGGCGGGCGCGCGGCTTGTTCGGCACCAGGTCGATCGCGGTTTCGCGTTCGGGGTTGTCGAGGTTGATGGTCGGCGGCGCGACATTGTCCCTGATGGCAAGGATCGAGAAGATCGCTTCGGCGGCACCGGCCGCCCCAAGCAGATGGCCGATCGACGACTTGGTCGACGACATCGAGATCTTCGATGCGGCATTGCCGACAAGCCGCTCGACAGCGCCGAGCTCGATCGTGTCGGCCATGGTCGAGGTGCCGTGCGCGTTGATGTAGTCGACGTCGGCAGGCGTAAGCTTGGCCCGGTTGAGTGCCGCCGTCATGCAACGGAAGGCACCATCGCCATCCTCGGCGGGCGCCGTGATGTGATGCGCGTCGCCGGTGAGACCATAACCCGTCACCTCGGCATAGATCTTGGCGCCGCGCGCTTTGGCATGTTCGAGCTCCTCGAGCACGACAACGCCGGCGCCCTCGCCCATGACGAAGCCGTCGCGGTCGCGATCATAGGGGCGCGACGCCGTTTGCGGCGAATCATTGCGTTCCGTCGACAGTGCCCGGCATGCGGCGAACCCGGCGATCGACAGCCGCGTCACCGGCGCTTCGGCGCCACCGGCGACCATCACGTCGGCATCGCCCCACATGATCAGCCGGGCAGCATCGCCAATGGCGTGCGCGCCGGTCGAACAGGCCGTGACGACGGCATGGTTCGGGCCTTTCAGCCCGTGCCGGATCGAAACCTGCCCGGAGACGAGATTGATGATCTGGCCCGGGATGAAGAAGGGGCTGATGCGGCGCGGGCCGCGTTCCTTGAGGATCATCGCGTTCTCGGCGATGCCCTCGATGCCGCCGATGCCGGAGCCGATCAGGACGCCGGTGGCGCATTGCTCTTCATGCGTCTTGGGTTCCCAACCGGAATCCTTCAGCGCCTCGTCGGCGGCGGCAATCCCGTACAGGATGAAGTCGCCGATCTTGCGCAATTCCTTCGGCTCGAGCACGGCCTCGGGATTGAAGGTGGCATTGCTGCCGTCACCACGCGGAATGACATGGGCGATCTTGCAAGCAAGGTCCTCCACCTCGAACTCGGTGATGCGCTTGGCAGCGCTGCGGCCGGTCAGAAGCTCCTTCCAGCTGTGCTCGAAGCCCATGCCGAACGGCGACAGCAAGCCAAGGCCCGTGACGACGACACGCCTCATCGCAGGTCCTCCCCGGTGATGACTGCAGAAAGCGTCAGGCCGAAGCCTTGTCGATGTACTTCACGGCATCGCCGACGGTCAGGATGGTCTCGGCCGCGTCGTCGGGGATCTCGACGCCGAATTCTTCTTCGAACGCCATGACGAGTTCGACCGTGTCGAGGCTGTCGGCGCCCAGATCATCGATGAAGCTCGCCTGCTCCGTCACTTTGTCGGCATCGACGCCAAGGTGCTCGATGACGATCTTCTTGACGCGCTCTGCGGTGTCACTCATTTGGGCATCCTCGTCTTTTGTTTGTCTGTCTTCGTTAGCGGGCAGAATGCCGCTAATCAAGCTGAAAGATGGTCCTGCCGGAAACGCAACGACTACGGACCGATTTTTGCCCGAACCGCCGGGTTGCGGGCCGCATTACACGAAAAATAGCTGAGGTCCAAGCCGAAATGGTCTCTTTACACAACCCGCCGGCGTTGCTGCAGAACCTCGTTCAAATCATAGCCATGCCGCCATTTACGTGGATGGTCTGGCCGGTGACGTAGGCGGCTTCGTTGGAGGCGAGATAAGCGACGGCGGACGCGACTTCGACGCTGGTGCCCATGCGCCGCGTCGGGATCGCCGCCATGATCGCCTCTTTCTGCTTGTCGTTGAGCTTGTCGGTCATTGCCGATTCGATGAAGCCTGGTGCAACACAGTTAACTGTGATGTTGCGGGTGGCGATCTCCTGCGCCAGCGACTTGGAGAAGCCGATCATGCCGGCCTTGGAGGCGCAGTAATTGGTCTGGCCGGGATTGCCGGTCACGCCGACCACCGAGGTGATGTTGATGATGCGGCCATGGCGGCGGCGCATCATCGGATGGGTGAGTTCGCGGGTGAGCCGGAAAACGGCGGTCAGATTGACCTCGATCACGCTGTCCCAATCGGCATCCGACATGCGCACGAACAGCCCGTCCTTGGTGATGCCGGCGTTGTTGACCAGGATGTCGACGCCTTCGAGATCGGCCTCGGCTTTCTGGCCGAGCGCCTTGACCTCGTCACGGTTGGACAAATTGGCCGGGAACAGCTTGACCCGGTCGCCAAGCTCGCTAGCCAGCGCCTCCAGTTTCTCGACGCGGGTGCCATGCAGGCCGACGATCGCGCCTTGCGCATGCAGCATCCGGGCGATCGCCTCGCCGATGCCTCCCGATGCGCCGGTGACGAGCGCCTTGCGGCCAGTCAATTCGAACATTTTTGTCTCCTGATTGAGAAGAGAACACCCCTTTTGCAGGGAATGGGATCAAATGGGGCTTTATGCAAGCGCTGCTAGCGTTGCCTCGACCTCAGCCGCCGAGCCGACCGACGCAGTGGCGATGTCGCGGTTGATGCGCCGCGCCAATCCCGAAAGCACCTTGCCGGCGCCAATCTCGTAAAGCGTGGTGACGCCATTTGCGCCGAACCACTCCACGGTCTCGCGCCAACGTACGCGGCCGGTTATCTGCTCGACCAGGCGGCGGGCGATCTCGTCCGGATCGCTGGTCGGGCTGACCGTGACATTGGAGAGGACGGGAACGACCGGCGCATTCTTTGTCACACCGGCGAGTGCGTCGCGCATGACGTTCGCGGCCGGCGCCATCAGCGCCGAATGGAAGGGCGCGGACACCTGCAGCATCAGTGCGCGCTTGGCGCCTTTCTCAGTGCACAGTTTCGCCGCCAGTTCGACCGCGGCCCTGGCGCCGGAAATGACCAGTTGGCCGCCGCCATTGTCGTTGGCGATCTGGCAGACGGAGCCTTTGGCGGCTTCCGCGCAAGCGGCTTCGACATCGGCCTGTTCCAATCCGATGATCGCCGCCATGGCGCCCTCGCCGGCCGGCACCGCCGCCTGCATGGCATTGCCGCGGATGCGCAGCAGCCTGGCGGCATCGGCAACCGAAACGAAGCCAGCGGCCGCGAGCGCCGAATATTCGCCCAGCGAATGACCGGCGACATAGGCGACCTTGCCTTTCAGCGAGAAGCCGCGCGATTCCAGCGCCCGGATCGCGGCCAGCGACACCGCCATCAGCGCCGGCTGCGCGTTGGCGGTCAGCATCAACGTCTCTTCCGGCCCTTCCCAGATCAGCTTCGACAGGTTTTCGCCGAGCGCGTCGTCGACTTCCTGGAAAATTCTGCGCGCCTCGGGAAAGGCCTCGGCGAGATCCTTGCCCATGCCGACTGCCTGGCTGCCTTGTCCAGGAAAGGTGAATGCAACGGCCATGCGCGGGCTCCCAAGGGCTGGTTTTGCTTGCCTGATAGACGAGTTTTTCTTGCCTGTGACGCAAGGCAGGCCGCCAAGTCAAGCCCGGTTCGACCCTGCTCGACGGCAGCTTCATCCGCCGAGTGCCTGTTCCGAAAGGCTTTTTGGCGATCACTCCTGATGAAAACCGCTCACGATTCGTTTGCTGGCTCTTCTTATTTTGGCCACAGGCGCTAGCTTTGCGTGACAATTCCATGACAATCGAGTGACGTGCTTGTCGCTGGGTGGGGAAGTTAAAGTGGCAAAGAGTTACAAACGCGCCGGCAAGGCCGCGCCACAGTTCCTGGAAGACGACCCCTCCACCGGCTATCTGCCGGGCAGGAGATGGCCGGTCGTGCGCTATGGGCTGATCAGCCTGGCGATCGCCGCCGTCCTGGTGTTTGCCATCGAACTGATCGTGCGCGGCGACTTTGCCGGCACGGTCTCCTTCTTCCTGCAGCCGCTCAAGCCGGGCTGGACCACCATCGTCGTGTTCGCGCTGATCCTGATCGGCCTCGATGCGGTGCTGGGCCGCAGCCATCAGAGCCTGATGATCGTCGCGCCGCTGACGCTATCGCTTGCCTTCGTCGGCCACCAGAAGTCGCATTATCTCGGCGATCCGCTCTATCCGACCGATTTCCTCTATGCCCGCCAGATCTTTGCGCTGTTGCCGCTTTTGGTGCGCGACCGGCCGATGACCGCGCTCGCCATGGTCGTCGGCATCGTCGCCGGCCTGTCGCTGCTCGTCTATGGCTGGCGGATGTGGCGCCGCAAGGTTCCCGCACTCAGCCGCAAGGGACGCCTTGCGCG
This sequence comes from Mesorhizobium sp. M7A.F.Ca.US.005.03.1.1, assembly GCF_003997975.1. NCBI lineage: Bacteria > Pseudomonadati > Pseudomonadota > Alphaproteobacteria > Hyphomicrobiales > Phyllobacteriaceae > Mesorhizobium > Mesorhizobium sp. M7A.F.Ca.US.005.03.1.1. Next base: position 6,526 of record NZ_RZRO01000128.1, on the reverse strand, counting down.
GCTGACGCTGGCAGTGCCGCTGCTCGCCTTCTTCGTTTCGATCATGGACTATGCCACCTTCTCCTGGACCAGGGACCGGTTGCAGATCATCCCGATCATGTGGGACCAGAAGGAAAACTATGCCTCCAACGGTTTTGCGCTGGCCTTTGCGCTCAATGTGCCGATGGCGCATGTCTCTGCGCCGCCGGGCTATTCCGACAAGGCGATCGCGGCGATCGCCAGGCCCGATGTGACCGCCTCGGTGCCGGCCGAGAAGCCTGACATCATCATCGTCATGAGCGAGTCCTTCTGGGACCCGACCAAGCTGCCCGGCGTCACCATCACGCCCGATCCGATCCCCAATGTGCGGGCGCTGCGCTCCGGCTCGATGTTCTCGCCGGAGTTCGGCGGCATGACCGCCAATATCGAGTTCGAGGCGCTGACCGGCTTCTCCAACGCGTTCCTGCCGGCCGGCAGCATCCCCTACCAGCAATATGTGCGCACGCCGACGCCGTCGCTGGCAACCTTCCTCAAGAGCCAGGGTTATCGGGCGCGCGCCATCCATCCGGGCACCAACTGGTTCTGGAACCGTGGCGCGGTCTACGCCGATTTCGGCTTCAACGATTTCAAGTCGGAAGAGACGCTGCCGCCAATGCAAAAGCGCGGGCCACTGGCATCGGATGCCGCGATGACCGACGAGATCATCAGCGAGGCCGACGCCAGCGAAGAGCCGGTGTTCTTCTTTGCGGTCAGCCTGCAAAACCACGGTCCCTACGAACCGAACCGCTATTACAGTCCCACGCACAGGGTGCAGGCGCCGATCAGTCAGTGGGCGCGCGAATCGCTGCTCAGCTACGCCGAAGGCTCAGCCGATGCCGATCGCGGTCTCGAACGCCTCGTCGAATGGGCAAAGACACGCTCCCGCCCAACCGTAATCGCCTTCTTCGGCGACCATCTGCCGCCGCTCGGGCCGGTTTATGTCGAAACCGGCTTCCTGAAGGACAATGTCGCGCCGCGCAAGGAAGCGTCGCCCGAGGCTGCCCTCGAGCATCATGAGACGCCGCTGGTCATCTGGTCGAACCGCACCGGGCCGGCTGAGCACATGGGCGCCGTCAGCCCGGCCTTCCTGCCCTATCATATCCTGAAGACGGCCGGCATCAGCCATCCCTACTACACCGGCTTCCTGGGCGAGATGAGCGAACACTACCGTGTCGTCGACCGCAATTTGCTGCTGACGCCGGCTGGCGAGGCCACGCCCGATTGGGCGCGGCAGAAGGAGATCGATCCGGCGATCCGCGATTTCCGCCTGCTGCAGTACGATATGATGTTCGGCAAACGCCACGCGGCGCCCGACTTCTTCCCCGAAACGGTCGACAAGATTGTCGCCGCGCATACGAGTTGAGGCCAGCGATTCCCTCGGAGCCTGCTGGTCCGTCTCGGTTCGCGTGTTCAGTTGGTCAATTGCAGCTTCGTGAAATTGTTGGCGATCTGAAGGAACACGTTCGGCAGTTTGGTCGGATCGTTGACGGCATAATAGTTGCTCGGATCCGAGGCGCAGGCGCTGTAAAGCGCACGGTTGGCTGCGGTGTCGGATTGCAGCACCATGGTGTAGATCTGCACGCCCTCGTTCTTCAATTGCGTGCAAACGTTTTTGGTCCAGCCGTCGACATTGCGCGCAGCGGTCGTCTGGTTGTCCGATCCGAAGCGGCCGCCAGCCAGATAGCCATAGGATGTGTAATCCGACTTTGTCGATTCTTGTTCGCTGGCGCCATAGACGACGTTCTCGCCGTCGGTGAGCAACAGCACTATCTTACTGATCCCAGGCGTCTTCCACGGCGCTCCGTCGGTGTAGGGCGCGGCAGGCGACAGCACGCGCATACCCCACGACAGGCCCTCGGAGACATTGGTACCCGAGCCATTCCACTCGGTCATCTGACTGGCCGCCTTGCGCAGCTTGTCGAAATCGTCGGTCAGGGGGACCACCGGGGTCGGACACGCACGGTTCGGGCCGACAGTGATGGGAGAGCCGATCTCGGTGATGAGTTCCTTGGCGGGCGCAACATATTTGGCGATCTTTTCCCTGGCATCCCTGTCATCGGGCGACAGAAGTTCAATGAGATTGCCGAGCAGGTTGCTGAGATCGATGCCCAGAATGTTGATGCCCGACTGGGCAAGCCTGGTTTTGTCGCTGACATCGTTGAGATAGGAGTTGTTGTAGTATTTATCCGAATTGCCATAGGAGCCAGACGGCTTCTGGGCGTCTTCGGGATCATCCGGCGCAAAGTAGGGCACGAACAGCGTGTCGGGCTTGGCCGGGTCGGGTGGCGTGTCGGAGATATTGTAAGCGCCTGGCCGCGCCTCGACGCAACCTTTCCATCCGGTGCCATTCCATCCGGCATCGGCCCATCCGGTCTTCTTGAGCTGTTTGAAAAGCGCCATGTGGTTCGGCCGCTTGCCGTAGATGACGGGAAAATTGACGCCGTTGGTTGAGGACTTGCCGTCCATGTCGATCCAGGACGGGTCGAAGCCGTCGCCATTGACGTTGACGGCCGTCACGAAAGGAACCAGCGAGGCGCGGATCTTGCGCGTTGGCGATTTCGCCGCTTCGAGCGTGTCGAGCAACGATTTTGTCGCCGTCCTCAGCGCCGTCATCCGCGCGCCGGCCATCGAGCCGGTGTTGTCCAGCACCAGCACGACTTCGAGCTGGTTGTTCGATTCGACCGCCGAGGCATCGACCACGATGTGCTTGCTGTCGCCGAACAGGAAGGCGAAGTTGAGATGGACGTCCGCCGAGGCAACCGCCTTGGTCTTGACGAAGTTGACGCCCTTGTCGACAGTCAACGTCGCCTGCGCATTGTCGAGCTCGCCATGACCGACGATGTTGGCCTGGAAATAGCGGTTGAAAGCGTCATTGCGGGTGATGTCGAGATCGCCAAGGTGCGAAGAAGCAAGGTTTGCCGAATCGAGAGCGTTCTGCAAATTGCTCTTGGCCCGCATAAGGGTCGAGACATCGGTTGCGAAAGCGACTGCCGTCAGGATGACCGGCAAACCCAGTCCCAGCACAAGCGTGAAATTGCCGCTCTTCGAGCGCCATAATTTGTTGAGAAGCATCCTTACCCCCGGAAATGCTTGCCGCTTTTGCGCGGTTGTCCGGGCTTTTGCGCCTTCCATGATGAATCGACCGTTGACGGCCAGGCTTCAACTCCACACAACCTGCTGGTGTGGTTAAGACGTGGTTGCCGGAAACCACGACTCCGGCCGTTGCTGCTTCCCGATCGTCGCCTGCGACACACGGGAATGCCGCTTGCCCTTGCTTTGCGGCCGGATTGCTGTATAGACGCCCGCAATCTGCCGGTCCTTGCTGGGGGCTGAACGGAGGGCCGGAGGTTTTCAGAACCTTCGTGTGAAGCCGGAAGTGCTTCCGCCTCCCGTGTCTCCGCTCTCGACCGTCTCGTCATGCTCCTTTCTTCCCCCTGCCCCTTCGAGGGTTTGCGGGTCAGAGAAGTTGCAGAGGCTTTTGCCGCCGGGAACCGGGAGAGAAACGAAGAAAGGCATAAGACATAATGGCTCTTTACGAACATGTGTTTCTTGCCCGGCAGGACCTCTCGCAGCAGCAGGTCGATGCGCTTGTCGAACAGTACAAGGGTGTCATCTCCGCAAATGGCGGGTCCGTCGGCCGGGTCGAGAACTGGGGACTGAAGTCCCTCACCTACCGGGTCAACAAGAACCGGAAGGCCTACTACACGCTGATGGACCTGAATTGCCCGGCGGCCGCGCTCAACGAGATGGAGCGCCAGATGGGCCTGTCCGAAGACGTGCTGCGTTTCCTGACCATCAAGGTCGAGGCGCATGAGGAAGGCCCGTCGGCCATGATGCAGAAGCGCGAAGAGCGCTCGGAACGCGGCGGCTTCGGCGACCGTGACCGTGGCGATCGTGGTCCGCGTTCGTTCGGCGATCGTGATCGCGGCGACCGTGGCGATCGTCCGCCGCGCTCGTTCGGCGACGCCGGTGCCGATCGTGGTCCGCGCCGTCCGCGCGAAGGCTTTGAAGGGGGTGCAGAATAATGGTCGACATCAATCAGATCCCGACCCGGCGCCCGTTCCATCGCCGCCGCAAGACCTGCCCGTTCTCCGGCGCCAACGCGCCCAAGATCGACTACAAGGACGTGCGTCTGCTGCAGCGCTACATTTCCGAGCGTGGCAAGATCGTGCCGTCGCGCATCACCGCCGTCAGCCAGAAGAAGCAGCGCGAACTCGCCAAGGCGATCAAGCGCGCCCGCTTCCTCGGCCTGCTGCCCTACGTGGTTCGCTAATATCTCAAATGCGGGCGGTTCGCCGCCCGCTCTTCTCCCACGGCGACGGGCGCCGCAGGGTTGAACATCAAATCCCGGGTTGAGGTCAAAACCTCTAACTGCCGCACAGGCAGGACAGCGACACCAGCGCCAAAGGCGCTCAAGCTTCCTGACCTGTTCCCAAGACATTCGGCGCCGATCTCATCGATCGATTGGCGTCCAACCAAAGGAACAAATCCATGGACGTCATTCTTCTCGAACGCGTTTCCCGCCTCGGCCAGATGGGCGATACCGTCAAGGTCAAGGACGGCTTCGCCCGTAACTTCCTGCTGCCGCAGGGCAAGGCGCTGCGCGCCAACGAAGCCAACAAGAAGAAGTTCGAAGGCCAGCGCGCCCAGCTTGAAGCCCGCAACCTCGAGCGCAAGTCGGAAGCGGCCCAGGTCGCTGAAAAGCTCGACGGCAAGAGCTTCATCGCCGTTCGCTCCGCCGGCGAAACCGGTCAGCTTTACGGTTCCGTTTCGACCCGCGACATCGCCGATCTGCTGACGGCGGAAGGTTTTTCGATCAACCGCAACCAGATCCTGCTCAACCAGCCGATCAAGACCATCGGTGTCACCAATGTGGCGATCGCGCTGCATCCGGAAGTCGAGGTCACCGTCACGCTCAACATCGCCCGCACGGCCGACGAAGCCGAGCGCCAGGCCAAGGGCGAGACGCTGACCACCGCCGAAGCCATCTATGGCGACGACATCAACGACAACGCCCGGCCGGAGAACTTCTTCGATCCGAACACCGAGTTCGAAGGCGACGAAGACAACGCCTGATCACACGTCGCAAGCGATTGGAGCCATGGGGCTGATCACGACTTGACGCCAAGCTCCGATCACTTTGCCGTCATCCAGCCATGCTGGACCAATGCCCGGGCCTCGCGCCCGGGCATTTTTGTGCCAAATGGAACTTTTCGAACCCCTATATATTGTTGCAGACTATGGCGTCGCGCGTCCTTTGGCCGCGCAAAGCACGCTGTGCAACTTTGGTTCGGCGCAAGATCTCCGGCGAAATCGATCCCGATTTTCGCGGTCACGCGCCAAGGCAGCCTGTCTGGCCGAGAGGGGACATTTGGTCATGAATATTCTGTTGAAGCGCGTTCTCGACCGCTTGGTGCGCACCGGCAATCTTAGGGTAACCGGCCCCAAGGGCACGGCGGTGGTTTTCGGCGACGGCAGCGGCGAGCCGGTGCACATGCACATCAAGACCGCGCATGCCGAGCGCGCCATCACCTTCGATCCGATGCTGGCGGTGCCTGAAGCCTACATGGACGGCGAACTCGACATTCTCGAGGGCGGCGTGCTGGGCGTGATGCGCATCGCCTTCCAGAACATGGGCAGCGGCGGCATCGACGCCACCTGGTCGAAGGCCATCGAAGGCCTGCGCCACGCCTTCCGCCGACTGCAGCAGATCAACACCGCCTCGCGCTCGCGGCGCAACGTGCAGCGCCACTACGATCTGTCGGGCGATCTCTACCGGCTCTTCCTCGACGAGGACATGCAATATTCCTGCGCCTATTTCGAGCAGCCGGATATGACGCTCGACGAGGCGCAGGCCGCCAAGAAACGCCACATCGCCGCCAAGCTCCGGCTGAAGGCCGGCCAGACGGTGCTCGACATCGGCTCCGGCTGGGGCGGGCTTGGCCTCTATCTCGCCAAGGCGTTCGACGTCGACGTGCAAGGCGTCACGCTGTCGACCGAGCAGCATGGCGTCGCCACCGACCGGGCGCATGCGCAAGGGCTGGAAAGCCGCGTGCATTTCGAGCTGAAGGACTACCGCGAACTCAATGAGCGTTTCGATCGCATCGTCTCGGTCGGTATGTTCGAGCATGTCGGCGTCAACCACTATCGCACCTTCTTCGACAAGAGCGCGACGCTGCTCAAGCCGGATGGCGTCATGCTGTTGCACACGATCGGCCGTTCCGGCGTGCCGTGGGCGACCAGCGCCTTCATCCGCAAATACATCTTCCCGGGCGGCTACATCCCGTCGCTGTCGGAAGTGATGCCTGCGATCGAGAAGTCGGGCCTGGTCGTCACCGACGTCGAGATCCTGCGGCTCCACTATGCCGACACGCTGAAGCACTGGGGCGAGCGCTTCGCCGCCAATCGCGACAAGGCCAAGGCGATCTATGACGAGCGCTTCTGCCGCATGTGGGAATTCTATCTGGCGGCCTCGGAAGCCGCCTTCCGCTGGCAGGATCTGGTGATC
>NZ_RZRO01000127.1:0-16418 GCF_003997975.1 Mesorhizobium sp. M7A.F.Ca.US.005.03.1.1 | reverse complement strand
AAGGTCAACATCATAAGGGCCAAGCTCGAAGGCAATGTAAACGGTAATCTCCAGCTTGTTCAGGGCCTCGTCTCGGCCATAGTTACAGAGCCGTACATGGGACAGCAGAGATTTGCGTCCTTGGCAAGCAACCTGTTCCGACAGAGATCGCAACTGCGCAACATCGCCGGTGCGCCCGATCTCGTCATCTCGCTGATGTACCCGATGGAAGGCAACCAGAAGGCGATCGGGCTCGATTACCGCAAGAGCGAGGCGCAACGGACGGCGGCGCTTCGCGCGCGAGACCTCGGCGTTCTTGTGTTGGCAGGCCCCGTCGACCTGGCCCAGGGAGGGCGAGGCTTTGTCGGGCGCATTCCCGTCTTTGTGCCGACGGCGGGCGGCGGCAGCCGATTCTGGGGCATCCTCTCCGCTGTCATCGATGTCGATCAGCTTTACGCGGCGAGCGGCTTGAATGACCCCGGGATTGATATTGATGTCGCCCTGACGGGGACCGACGCGCTTGGCGGTGGCGGCAAAAAATTCTTCGGGGGAGACAATGTCCTCGCCGGCAAGCCGGTGTCGGCCGATGTGCAACTGCCTTCGGGCTCCTGGCTGATTTCGGCTATACCGAAGGGAGGCTGGCCGGCCATTCCGAACAATGCGTGGATGTTGCGGGGGCTCATAGCCTTTGCCGGCGCGCTGGTGGTGCTGCCGATCCTGGTGGCCGGGCGACTGTTCGGCGAACGACAGAAAAACTATGCCGAGCTCAGACGTCTGTCTGGCCGCCTTGAGTTGGCCCTGGAAGCTTCTGGAATTGGCGTGTGGGAGCACGACCTGGCCACAAAAGAACTGCTATGGGACGACCGCGTCAACCAGATCTACGGCAAGCCAGCCGATGGCAAACCGCGCGGTTATGAAGACTGGGCGATGGCTATTCATCCCGAAGATTTCGACAGGGCGCGCCAGGAGTTCGACGCGGCCGCCGAGAGGGAGGGACCGTATTCTTCGCAATACCGAGTCCTGCTAGCGGACGGTACCACGCGCCACGTGCGCACGCGCGCAGCCTTCTTCCAGGACATCGGCGGCACGCCGAAGATGATCGGCGCCGAGTGGGACGTCACCAGCGACGTGCTGCTCAATGAGACGCTCATTCGAGAGCGCCAACTGTCGGAATCGAAAAATGCCGAACTCAAGGTCGCAAAGGCGCATGTAGAGCATGTTGCGCTGCACGACCCGCTGACCGGCCTGCCCAACCGCCGCTATCTCGATGAGTTGCTTGCCGAAAAAAGCGTAACGGGGACCCGCACAGCGCTGCTGCATCTGGACCTCGACCGCTTCAAGCAGATCAACGATACACTCGGCCACGCAGCCGGTGACGCCATGCTGGTGCACGCCTCCAAGGTCATCAAGGTCAACACGGGTCCCGGTGATTTTGTTGCACGCATCGGCGGTGATGAGTTCGTCGTGGTGAGCCATGGACGTGATGACAAGCAACTTTCCGCGCTCGGCGACCGCATCATCACGCAGATGCGCCGACCGGTCGATTTTCAGGGCAACCCGTGCCGGTTCGGGGTGAGCATCGGAATTGCCGCCGGAACCGACGCCAAGCAACTGCTCGTCAACGCCGACCTCGCTCTTTACCGGGCGAAAGGAAGCGGTCGCAACCGACACGAATTCTTTGACGAAGAGCTGCAAAGCGAGATCGTGCGGACCAAGCAAATTGCCGACGAAATCCTGGGCGGGTTGGAGCGCGCCGAATTCACAACATACTATCAGCCGCAGTTCGACGCCAGGACACTTGAGATCGTCGGGGTCGAGGCGTTGTCGCGTTGGAAGCATCCCGAACGCGGCATCCTGGCCCCACAAAGCTATCTCAAAGTGGCCGAAGAACTCAACGTCGTGGCAATCATCGATCGCGCTGTCCTGGAACAGGCGCTTGAGAGTTTCGACCAATGGTCGAACAGCGGTCTCAAGATCCCGCACGTCTCGGTCAATGTCTCCGCCAAGCGGTTGGAGGACAAGGATCTGATCGATGGCTTGCGCAAGCTTGCCATCAGGAAGGGCACGGTGTCGTTTGAGCTGGTTGAGTCCATCTTCCTCGATGAGAATGACGACCTGGTCACCTGGAACCTGGAGCACATTAAGGAACTCGGCATCGACATCGAAATCGATGACTTCGGCACCGGCCATGCCTCGATCGTGTCCCTGCTCAAGCTGCAGCCGCGCCGGCTCAAGATCGACCGCCAACTGATCACGCCCGTCACCCAGTCGATCCCGCAGCGTCAGCTGGTCTCGTCGATCATTGAGATCGGCAAATCGCTCGGCATCGAAGTCATTGCCGAGGGTGTCGAGACGAATGATCACGCGCGCATCCTGAAGGAGCTTGGTTGCGATATTCTGCAGGGCTATGTTTTTGGCCGCCCAATGGACGCCAAGGCCTTCACGGCGTTTGCCCAATCGCGCAAATGGTTGGCCGTGGGGTAAGGTCATGCCTCGCGCGGTAAGGCAGGCAGGCCGAGCGGTTCAACCGGCGCCCAGTCGCGAATTGGCTCGAGCACACTGCACTTGCATCGGCAAACCCACCGCCACCCTTGTCCCCAAAGTGCCCGACCGGCTCTGCGTGCCGGTGAAGTGACCGAAAGCAAATTTCTCGTCAGGTCTCTCAGATCTCATGATCCGACGGTCCGGTGGCGCGGCATGGGCTGTTAGCTCCAGACAGCTGAAGATAGCCAAAAGCGTCCGGCGTTATGGGCGAAGGAGCGCGGCACCAAATTGCGTCCACAATCGATCGCAGTCATTTGCCCTGAGGCTTGGCGTTCCGGGTTCGCCGTAGAAGACCATCGCCGAACGGACATCGTAACCGAGCACCGAGGCATTGGCCACGAACTGAATTGCCATTCCCAAATTCATCGCGTTGATCCTTACCTCGGCTTTAGTGCTGAGATCGACCACGCCGAAAATTTCCGCACCCCCACTTCTGCCGGCCATAACCGTCGTCGAGAGCGCGTTCCCCAAAGCGAGTAGCATTCGTGTTCAGTCCCCGCAAAGGCCGCTCTCGAACGCGCGCGCGGCCAATTTGTTCCTTGGCAGTTCAACGCCGGGTTATCGAACTGGCCTTTTCAAACGTGCAGCTTGCCTGATGCCGCGCCTTTAACGGTCCAGCAGTTTTCTTAGCGTAAAGCAGCCTCATGACGCTGCTCCGGCATTTCGGCGAACCAACACGTCGCCTTTTTTTCAAGCGAACTGCTTTGCCCATCATTGTCGTGACGCTGCTTGTTGCGACCCTCACCACAGGCCTTTTGCTGTGGTCGGCGACCCAGTCCGATGGTGTTGCCGTGTCACGGCAGAAAAGCTTGGTCGCCTTGATCATATCCAAGCTGGAGAGCGGAATAGCCCACGATCAGGAGAGCGTCACCGTCTGGGACGACGCGGTCAGCGCCCTGCGGAGCCAGGATGCCAAATGGGTCGACACCAATCTCGGCACCTGGATGCACACGTATTTCGGCCACGATGAGGTCTACATTCTCGATCCGAAGGACGCGCCCGTCTACGCATTCGCCGATGGATTGGCGGTGGATCCGGCGAGCTACCAATCCATACGCCCGACCACTGCGCCTCTCGTGGAGAACCTCAGGGCGGGGCTGAAACAGGGGGACACCGACGGCGTCACCGAGCAGGTGCTCACGATAGGTGCTTCCGACATGGTCGTCATCTCCGGCCATCCTGCCATTGTCAGCATCAAGCCAGTCGTTTCCGACAGCGGCCACATTGCACAAGTACCAGGTCAGGAATTCCTACACGTTGCCGTTCGCTATCTGGACGGCAGTCTGCTTGCCTCCTTGCGCCAAGACTATCTCCTCGACGACGCACACTTCTCCTGGTCAAACATGCTTAGCTCTGAAGAGGCGTCCTATCCCCTTGTCGGTCGCTCTGGTTCGACTGTCGGCTTCTTTGTGTGGCAGCCATATCGGCCCGGGGCGTTTGTCCTTTTTCAACTGGTGCCAACACTCGTGGTGGTGTTCGGACTGGTACTTGGCGGAATTATTGTAGCTCTGGCCGCTTTGCGCCGGCGGACTTTGAGGCTGATTGAGACCGAGAATCACATCTATCACCTGGCCCACTACGACCTGCTTACAGGGCTGCACAGTCGCGGCCATTTCAACAGTCGTTTGGCTGATGCGCTGACACTGCTGCCCGCGACGGGCGAGCAGCTCGCGATCCTCTATCTTGACCTCGACCGGTTCAAGCAGGTCAATGACAGCTTTGGCCACCCTGCCGGCGACGAGTTGCTCAGGGAGTTCGCAGACCGGCTGAGGCGGCTGACCGTGGAGGTTGACACGGTGGCGCGCCTGGGCGGTGACGAATTCATTATCATCCAGCGCGCGGTCGCAGGCGAGAATGAGGTCAAAACATTGTGCGAGCACTTGATCGAGTCCGCGCGCCGGCCGTTCGAGGTCGCCGGAGTTCAGGTTTTTGTCGGGGTGAGCGTCGGCGTAGCTCTTGCTCCCAGGGACGGGGTGGACCAGGTCGAGTTGGTGCGGAAAGCCGACCTCGCCCTGTATCACGCCAAAGCCGGCGGTCGCAGCGGCTATGCTCTGTTTGAACCCGAGATGGACCAGACGCTGGCAAAGCGTAAGGGTCTCGAACAGGACCTGCGCAAGGCGCTGCAAACGCCCGGCCACATCCGGGTGCATTATCAGCCGCTTTACACCGCCGACACCAACAGGATGACGGGCGTCGAAGCCCTCGCGCGCTGGTCGCACGCAGAGCGCGGTTGGGTCGCCCCTGACTTGTTCGTACCATTGGCAGAGGAAACGGGGCTCATCGAAGTTCTAGGCGAGCTGGTTCTGCGCCAGGCCTGCCTTGACGCGGTGCATTGGCCGATCGAGACCCTGGCAGTGAACGTATCGGGGTTGCAGCTGAACAATCCGAGCTTTGCCATGAAAGTGACGAGCATCTTGTTGGAAACGCAAATGGATCCACGGCGGCTCGAGCTGGAGGTTACGGAAAGCACGCTCTCCCAGCGCCCCACCGAATGCCAGCAGAACATGGCAGCGTTGCGCAGTGTCGGGGTGCGCTTTGCGCTTGACGATTTCGGTACGGGATTTTCCTCATTGGGCCGACTGCAGAGCCTGGAAGTGGACAGGATCAAGATCGACCGAAGCTTCGTGCAGGGCTTTGGCGGCTCGAACGGTGACGAGGCCATCGTTCAGGCGATTATCGACCTGGCTCGCGCGACTGGCCTCAGCACGACAGCGGAAGGGGTCGAGACCGAGAGCCAGTGCAATTATCTGCGCAAGCTCGGCTGCGACCAGCTACAAGGCTTTTTGCTTTCAAGACCGGTGCCAAAAGAGGACCTTCAGGAACTCCTCGACGGCGGATCAAGGCGGGCGACCGCATGAAAATGCGTCTATGTGATTCCCGACGGTCGACGATGCCGCACGCGGATGCAAGCAGCGAATCTTGGCGGCCTGGGACAAGGTGCGTCGACACTCCCCTGGCCAGTGACGCCTGACGATCTGTGTCACCCGCTTCGGGCCAGAGCGATTGATGCGGCTGCGCATGACGCTGGGCTCAACTCTCAACCTCAGCGCACATCGGGCTCTAGGTCGAAAATGGTAGGTCGAGATCAACTCGCGCGACGGCGTAAGCGTCAAGCGAGATGAATTGGTCATCCAGCGGTCTTGCGGTACTTTCCATGAAGTTGGGATCGGTTGCCGCCCGTTCGAACTGCTCGGCGCCAAGAAGAGCTATACGGGCACTGCTCGGCGCATCCGGAAGTTTCACAGATTGCGCCTTGGAGGTAAGGTTGGCGACCCACAGTGTCACGCGCCAATCTTTTTCAGCTGCGATCGTCGCAATGGCGTCAGCGCCGGAAGTTCCTACGGACAGCAGGGTGGCTCCGCCGAGCCTTGAGAGACCCGCCATGACATGGAAAGCGGGATAGACCGTTCGGCCGTCCTGCTGGTCATACCATGGCTGGACGAAATCAGCCTTCCTGTGGATATGGCCAAAGGGGCCGGTGAAGTCCCCTACCGCGACGGCCTCGACCCCTTCGCGAGCGCAGGCCGCGAAATAGCCGAGCGTCCATGCCGCATTGAACAGCCCGCGCTGCCGCGGATCGATGCGGCTCAGACATATGCGGGCGTTCGCTTTGTTCGGCGCGGTGCCCTTTCCGTAGGGGTTCTCGCGGCAGCCGAGCTGACTGGGACCTATGCGCAGCGGCACGCGGTCGCCCGTGAAAGCATGTGCCGAGCGTATCTGATGAGGGATAGCCTGAAGCGTTTCCATCACCGAAATATCATCCGCCGCGTGCACGCTTGGACAGGTGGTGAAGGTCACGTAGTCGAGCGCTTCGGCTGGCGGACGCTTGCGATTGAGTTCGGTGAAGTAAGCGGCCATGCCTCCGCCCAGCCCGATCCCCGGGAAAGCCCGGCGAGCGGCGGAGTAGCATTCGTGGAAGCTGGGCATGACCGGCCGCGGTGCTCCCGGCTGAACGGATTTCATGTCCTGCGCCGGAAAGACGGAGACAGCTTCCAGTTTGAGGCCGATTGTATGGACCGCATCAGCGACGGGCGCCAATTCGCCGAATGGGTCGAGCGTGCCCTTGGTGATGATCTCGAGGACCACGCCTGCGCCGGTCAGCCGTGCAAGCGCGGCGTAGCTTTCGAGTTCATCTTGGCCGTGTCCGAATCGGAGATCGACTTGGCAGACCATCCACTGCGGAGCCATTCGTCGTAGAAGCTCGGGGGATTCAAGCGCGTGCCTTGCCTCGTCGCCAGCGACGCCGACGCCAACGCGAGGCACTTGGCCGACGGGTCTGCCGATCGTCAGGTTGATGAGTGGATTGCGGTTTTCAGACGCCCCGGCACGAAGCGTTCCTGACACGTGTAGCCGGACGACCTGGGTGAATTTCTGGCCCTTGGGCAGTCGGTAAGGCCACGGGCGACGCAGAGGGCGGACATAGGTTTTATAGGAAGCGTCAGACCAATTGCGTTGATCCTCCATCTCGAAGGCATCACCGTCCATGGTGCATGTGGCCCAGATCCCAGGCGCGATCTCATGCGACAACGCCCGGATATCGGTGAACGGACATTTAGGGTCGATGTGGTCCGGAAAGAGCGATAGCTCATCATGACCATCCTCATGCAGCACCTTTACCGGCTTGCCCGCCAAGGCTTCGATCGGATGAAGGACGATGAAGCCGGTCCGATTCGTCAAAAGGTCAGTCTCGGGCTCTGCCTCGGCCGCAAAAGCCAGCGCACCATCACTACTGCCCGAGATCCGTACCTGATAAGCCAGGCGACCGGATGTTGCGGAACATGTTGCACGGTATGCGACGCTGAACACATCCAGCCTTTCATCGATGTGGAGATCATCGAGAACGGCTGTAGCGGTTCCCCAATTTTCGTCCCGCACAAGGAACGAGATTCCGCGCAGAATCTCAATTCCGTCAAGGCGGATGTAGCGTAACGCCCCATTGTCGAAGTCGACCGACAACGGTCCCGCGCGAAGTGTGCGCAAGGGTGGCTCGACCTGTTCGGTTCCACACAAGCGGATGGCTCGAGATGCTGCCAAGGTCAAATTGCTTGCTCCGTCGCAGCGTCAAAAATCGACGCCCGGTTCATGTTGATGTCGATCGGCAGTCTCTCGCCGGGACGGCTGACGTCGTGCGCCTGAAGCTCCGCCACCACTGGCGCGCCGGCAAGGCGGAAGGTCGCATAGCTGCGCGAGCCAGTCGGCTGCAGCAGGTCGATGGTTGCATCATAGCGCAGCGTGCCCGGCTCGGGGGTAGCAGCGTGTGCGCGTGTCAGATGTTCCGGGCGCAGCCCGAGCAGCACCGACTGCCCATCTATAGCGCCATTTAGAGTCCGCCCGGGGGCGATCGGCAGCAGACCATCGGCCAGCCGGATGGCGGCGGCGCTCCCGTCCAAAGCCAGCGTGCCCGGCAGGAAGCTCATGCGTGGGGAACCGAGAAAGCCCGCGACGAAGATCGAGGCGGGGCGCTCGAACAGTTCGAGTGGCGCGCCCTGCTGCTCGATCAACCCGTCGCGCATCAGCACGATGCGGTCAGCCAGTGTCATCGCCTCGATCTGGTCATGGGTGACGTAGATCATCGTCGTGGCGATGTCCTGGTGAAGGCGCTTGATCTCGCCGCGCATTTCGTCGCGAAGCTGGGCATCCAGATTGGACAGCGGCTCGTCGAACAGAAAGATGCGGGGGTTGCGGACTATGGCGCGGCCGATGGCGACGCGCTGACGCTGCCCACCGGATAACTGGCGTGGAAATCGCCCGAGCAAGGGGATGATGCCGAGCATACGCGCTGCCTCGGCAACGCGCGCCTCTACCTCGGGCTTCGGCATCTTGCGCGCCTTGAGACCGAAGCCGATGTTCTTCGCCACGCTCATATGTGGATAGAGCGCATAGTCTTGAAACACCATCGCCACGTCACGATCGCGCGGCCGCAAGTCATTGACCACCTCGCCGCCAATCTCGATCGTGCCTTGCGAACTCTCCTCCAGTCCTGCAATCGTCCTCAAAAGGGTACTCTTGCCGCATCCGGAGGGGCCGACCAGAACGGTGAACTCACCGTCGCGAATGTGGAGGTCAATGCCGCGCACCGCATGGAAGGCGCCGTAGCGCTTGTGCAAGCCGGTGATCCTGACTTCAGCCATGCCTGCCTCTTTCTATCCGCGAACGGCGCCGAGCGTCAGCCCGCGCACGAGATGTCGTTGAGCAAGGACTCCCAGAGCGATGGATGGCACGAGGGAAACAATGGCCAGGGCCGCCGCTTCACCATATTGCGCGCCCTGGAAGCCGATGAAGGAGCGGAATACGGTTGGCAGCGTGAACGCAGTTCGACTGGTCAAAATGAGCGCGAAGAAGAACTCCGTCCAGCAAGCGATGAAAGCGAAGACGGCCGCCGCGACGATGCCCGGGGCGGCAAGCGGCACGGCAACACGCCAGAACGCCTCCCAACGCGTGCAGCCATCGACCAGGGCCGCCTCCTCCATCGACTTCGGCATGCCGCGGAAATACGCGAACATCATCCACACCGACACCGGCAGCGTGAAGACCGTGTAGGCGATGATCAGGCCAATATGGGTGTCGTACAGCCCGACGCCACGATAGATAAGGAATACCGGCAGGACGATGCCGATCGGTGGCAGGAAGCGCTGTGACAGCACCCAGAAAGACAGGTGCTGGCCGCCCGTGTTGTAGCGCGCCAGACTATAAGCCATCAGCGTGCCCAACAACGCTGAAAGCACCGTGGCCGACAGCGAAATGATCAGACTGTTGATGAGCCCGTCGAGGCCGCGATAAGCGAACAGCGCAGCTTTGTAGTGTACAAGGGTCGGCTCGGTAGGGAACCAGACGGGCGGCACGGTGAGGTAGTCGTCGCTCGGCTTGATCGAGGTGTTGAACATCCAGTAGAGGGGCCACAGCACGAACACGAGGAAGAAGCCGAGCAGCAGCATGCGACCGATCGGCACCGACCGGCGTTTCCTGCGGCGGGCGGGCGCGACGGCGGCCATCAGACCGGCTCCACCTTCAAGAGCCGCCGCACCAGCAGCGTCACTACCAGCGCGGTGAAAATCAGGAATAGCCAGCTTCCGGCCGTCGCCTGCGACAGATGAAACTGGGTGAAGCCGACCGTGTAGAGATAGTAGGAAGCCGTGTAGGTTTGCGTACCCGGGCCGCCGCCGGTCATGATAAAAATGGTATCGAACATTCGGATGGCGTCAAGCAGGCGGAAGGTCAACGCCAGCAGCATCATAGACCCGAGATGCGGCAGCGTGATCGCCCAGAAGGCCTGCCAGGCATTGACGCCGTCGAGTTCCGCCGCCTCGTAGAGGTTCGGAGGGATTGCGGTAAGCCCGGCGAGCAGGACGACAAACATGAACGGAGTCCACTGCCAGACATCAGAGATGATCAGCGAGACATAAAGCCATGGGCGCTCGGTCATCCAGCCGATCGTCACCTCCTGCCCCAACAGTTGCGTCAGGATGTAGTTGGTTGGCCCGAAAGGCCGCTGAAGCAGCAGCGTCCACGCTTGGCCGACTATCACCGGGCTGATGAAAAGCGGCACGATCAGGATCGACATGACGACACCGCGCCCCGGAAAGCTGCGCACCATGGTGAGCGCCACCAGAAGGCCCAGCACGAATTCGATGGCGACGCTGATGCTCGACAGGCAGGCCGTCAGCAAGAGCGACCACCGTGCCACGGGATCGAACACCACCCGCTCGAAGTTTTTCAAGCCGACAAAGGCGTGGCCCGGCACCTGGAAGTCGTAGTTGATGAAGGACACGACCAGTGAGAACAGCAGCGGATAGATCGACAGCGCCAGTATCAACAGCACCGCGGGCGCGACCAGAAGCCATTTGAAGTGGCGGTCCGCCCACTGTGCGAGGGTCGAAAGCCGAGGCGGGGCGCCGGTGGTCGTCATGCGACTGATCGTGGTGGTGTGCGGCATCGATTTATTCCAAAGATCGCCACGCGGTTGAGCCAGGGTGTTGCGAGCGAAGCGCCCGCAACACCGGTCTGGTGCTAGAAACCCGGCTCCCCTCCAGGCGAGTCTCAGAGGGTGACTGCCATGCCAAGCTTCTCCACTGTGTTGTCAGCGGTGGCGCCGGGCAGTTTCAGGAACTCGGTGTAGAATGCCTTTTGCGACTCCATCCCGAGCCGATCGGTCGTCTCGTTCCACTCGGCGGCCGCTGTTTCCAGCGATGCTTTCGGATCCGCACCAGCCCACACTGCGGTGCACATGCGGTCGATGCTCAAGAAATAGTCCTGCGCACCTGGCATGATCGGGTCGAGCAGGCCGACATTCGCCGAGTTGTTGAGGTTGGCCAGGTACTCCTTGGCGCTCGGGAACAGTGCTCCATAGAGCTCCGACTTGAAATGCGAAATGCGGTATGGGTCGCGCAGCGCATAGGGCAACATGCAGCGCGCCAGTGAGACGGGAGGCGAGCAGGCCCACTGCATGAACAGATACGCCGCCTCCGGATTGGGCGAATCCGCCGACAGCGCCTTGTTGTAGCCGGTGGCATGTTCCGGATTGCCCGGCACGACGGCATAGCCAACCTTGCCAGCGATCTGCGACTGGGGAATGAAGTTGATCGCCGTGGCGGATTGCGAATAGTTCGCCGCCATCCGGCCGCTTGGAGGCCAGGAATAGATCATCGCAACCTTCCCCGTCAGGAATGCCGCCCAAAGGGAGACGGCGTCGAGCTCGTTGTTACCGGGGATCGAGGCCTTGTTGGCCGCGAGCATGTTCGTCAGCGTCTTGACGCCCGCATCCGACACCAGGCCGGCCTTCATGTCGTCGCCGAACAGTTTCCCGCCGTTGGCACGGTACTGCTGCAGAAAGTCGAACTGATTGCCCGGGCTGCCCGCCTTGCGGAAGTGGCCTGCACCATAAACCTTCGGTGCCATCTGGTCGGTGATGAATTGGGCGATCTGAGCATATTCCTCCCAGGTCTTCGGTGGTCCGAGCTTCGCGTTGAACTTGGTCTGGTAGGCCTCCATCATCTTCGGATCCTCGAAGATGTCCTTGCGGTAGTAGAGAGCGAACATGTCGCCGTCGTCGAAGAAGCCCCAGATCTTTCCCTTGTAGGTCGGCAGCGCCTTGTAGAGAGGATGATAGTCCTCGAGGTCTGCAGGGTTCATATATTTGGCGATATAGTCGTCGAGAGGTGCGATGACGCCGCCATCGGCGAGCGACGGTGTCCAGGCTGGCGAGATGTCGAGCACGTCATAGGCGCCTGAGCCGGCAATGTGCTCGGCGACCGCCTTGGAGTATTGATCGGGATTCGACAGTTCGACCACATTCGACTTCATGCCCGTAAGCTGCTCCCACATCGGCCCACTGAAATTGCGTGGATCGAGCGCCTGCAGGCCTGCCTCGTAGGTCATGTTGATCGTGACGCCCGCATGCGCCTTGGCCGCCTCGACCGCGCGGAAGGCGGAGCCCTCCGCCGGTCCTTCCTTAGATGCTTTCAGCGCAGCGGCCTGCGCCTGTCCCAGCGGCGACGTGGCGTCGGCCAGTTCGAGCTTCTGCTGCGCCAGCGCCCAATCGGTCATCATACCCAAAATGGGTGCAGACGCTGCCAACATACCGGTCATCTGGCCGAAGCGGGTTATGAAATTCCGGCGGGTCGTTTCGCCACGCATGAAGGCGTCGACCTCTGCTTCGAGACCGGCCTGAAAGTCACGTTTTTCACGATCGTTCATAGTGCTTGGTCCTCCCGTTTTCTCATTTGCTCACTCGTCCGCAGGCGCGGCGGTCGAGCATTCCTCCCGTAAGGCCCCCGCAATGGCCGCGGCGGCGCGCCAAATTCTCGCACTCCTAGCTTCCGAAGCGGCCCGCGAAAACGGCCAGCCTATCCTTCCACCGCTCGCTCGAAAGCACCTCGCGATTGACCACACCGCGCGGCTCGCGACCATGTTGAACCTCGATTACCGCTTTGACGTCTGCAGCGCCGTTGCCGGCAAAGCACTGGTCGGTCCAGCACAATGCGTGCGGCGCAAGGATGACGTTGTCGAGTTTGAGGATTGCATCGTCAGCATCCGGCGGCTCCTGCTCCAGCACGTCGAGACCGGCGCCGGCGATACGACGCTCCCGCAGGGCTTGTGCCAACGCCTTCTGGTCGACGATCGGGCCGCGCGCTGTATTGATCAGGTAAGCAGTAGGCTTCATCAGGGCGAGCCGCTCGGCACTGACGAGATGACGCGTGTCAGGCGTCAGCGGACAACTTACCGACAGCACGTCGGCGCGACGAAACAGATCTTCCAGTCCGACCAGCTCCACGCCTAGTTCGGCAGCGACCTTCTTGTCTGCAAATGGGTCATGGGCGATGAACCTCATATCGAAGGGCTTTGCCAGGCGAAAAACTTCGGCGCCTATGTTGCCGATGCCGAGCGACCCCAGCGTACGCCCCACGAGCCCGACACCCATATGTTGGGAGCGCTCCTGGAAGCCATGAGGTCCCTTACGGGTGAGGGCGTCCTTCGTGAACAGCTTGCCGGTGAGTGCCAACATAAAGGTGATGACGGATACGGCGACCGGCCGTCTTACCCCATCGGGCGTGATGACCAGAGCGATGCCGGCGCCAGTGCAGGCCTCGACGTCGACAGTATCGTAGCCGACGCCGAAGCGGGCAACGACGGCCAGCCGACCGCTCTTGGGGACACTCGTGGAAACGAAGCGATGAGTGAGAAGGATCAGCGCATCGAAGTCCTCAAGCTGGTCGGCGCGAAGCGGGTTATTCGATTCCAGGAATGTCATCTCGAGGCCTGGCGCCTTGCGCAGAGGCTCCAGGTCGAAGTCGGGATAGGTCAGCGAGCCGTCCGGCATGCGGAAATCACCGGAAAGCGCCACCTTGAACTTTAGGTCGCCCATTCTCTCCTCCGTTCTTACTGGCACCCGGCCCGGATTTTGGAGACCGCGTCGGCGATCGCGTCGTGCAGTATCCAGACGTCGCCCGAATAACAAATGAAGTCGAAGCCTTGTGCGTAGAACTCGTGGCCCTGCTGGACGTTGGGCACCAGGCGCCCGAGCGACTTGTTGTGCCTTTTGGCGGCGGAAACGATTTTGGCCATCGCGGCGATGAAGGTCGGGTGCGCGAAGTCGCCGGGAATGCCGAGCGAGACCGACAGATCAAAGTGACCGACCCACAGACAATCGACGCCGTCCAATCCCGCAATGCCGTCGATGTTCTTGACGCCGTCGGCGGTCTCGATCAGGCAGATGAACACCGAGCGCTGGTTGGCCGCCTCGAACTTATCTGCAACCGAGCCCGGACGGTAACGGTCATGCGCGATCTGCAGCGCCACGCCGCGAGCGCCAGCCGGATGGTATTTCATGGAACTGATGATGTGCTGCGCCTGCTCGACGGTACTCACCATCGGCGCGATTAATCCTTCGGCCCCCATATCCATGGCGCGGGCGAGGAAATGGTAGTCCTGCGATGGCACACGCACCATAACCGGCAGGTCGGCCGCCTCGAAATAGCGGATCGCGCTCTTGACCGTTTCCAGGCTGAAGCCCGAATGCTCCATATCGAAAAAGGCGAAGTCACAGCCAGCGGACTTCAGGATGTGGCCTATCCCCGGCGTCGCGAACTCGGCGACAAGGGTCCCGAGCTTGACGCGTCTGTGAGACGCTAGCGCCTTGAGACTTGGCTCCGACATGAACTTCCCTCCCGTTCGCCCACAAGGGGCGCATTGCGCCTACGCGTTCTTCAAGACGAAGCTTCGACAACAAGGTCGCAGATCGTCACCAGCTTGGTGTCGACGAGCGGCGCGCTCTGCGAATTGAATTCCTCGAAATGGGCTGTCCGGCAGTGGAGCTTGAATGCAGCCTCGCTGTCGTAAATCTCGTAGAGCAGGACCCGGTCGGGCTCGCCGCGCGCCTGCGTCACATCAAAGCGGCGGCAGCCGGCTTCGCTGCGAACCGACGCGGTCGCGTTGGCGTCCACGAGCTCTCGGAATCTGCCCCGGGCACCCGGCTTGAGGCGGAAATCGACCCAGACCACGAAGCCGCTCATCCCTTGCCACCCGCAATTTCAAGATAGCGTCTGGAGACATATTCCAGATGCCTGCGCATAGCCGCTTCAGAGGCGTCTGGATCGCGCGCGGCGACGGCATCAAAGATTTCTCGATGAGCCTCGTAGGCCTTTCGGTCTTCACCTTTGGCCAAAGTTGTGCGCCGCTGTTCCAGCAGCCATTCGGCCAACGCCGCGTGAATGGCTGTGAAGATACGATTGCGGGTGATCACCGCCAGCACGTAGTGGAAGTCCACATCGGTGCGCTCGAAGCGCGTCAGGTCCCCGATCGACTGCCGGTTGATTTCGAGCGCCTCCTTGAGGCCCTCAATATCCTCTGACGTGGCATTGATGGCGGCGTTGCGGGCAAGCCCGACTTCGAAAAACAAACGCGCGCTCTGGAAGTCATGAACCCCGCCAGGAGCCGAAATCATGTGGCGCGCCGGCCCCGAGAGGGCGTCGATCACGAATTGGGGGGTTGGCCGAGTGACGCGGGCGCGCTCGCCGGATTTCACCTCGACAAGCCCCATCTTGCTCAGATGCAGCAGGGCCTCGCGGATTGAAGGGCGCCCGACCCCGAACTGCCGCATGAGTTCCCGCTCGGATGGGAGCCGGTCGGCTTCGGCCAGCTCTCCCTTGCGGATCATCCGCTCGAGGTGCGCTGCAACCTCCTCCGAAAGCTTCCGCGGTTTGATCAGAACGCCGATCATGTGGCATACCTGTTATACCAGTCAGGTACGCTAGGCTCCCAGAGCGCCTCTGTCAACGATCAATTGGGCTGGATAGAGACCGAACAGAGATGCCCAGGCTCGCGCGGCCCGCCTCTTGGATGGCAAGGACGACGATGGGCTGCTCGTAGCAGATCAGCGGCGCAACCTTCACGCCCTCGACCTCGACCACGGGAGTGGCACAGACATGTGCCCTCGCCCCGCTGCGCTGCCTGACCCAGGCAAGCCAGGGCTGCCAAAGGGCGAGCGGATTTCCGCTCCAGCCGATCGCGCCAGCGGCCACACCGCCGGTGATGAAACCAAGCGAATGCAGCGCTTCAAGGCATGAAAGTGAGGATAGGCCTTGCAAGGCCGAGAATGCCGTCGACCTGAACCCGTCCAGCGTGAGTCATATGAACCTGGGAATCTGGAGTGAAGGAAGCCATCGCCCGGAGGAACCACACCGCCGACGAAGGCTGTGATGATCCTACCCTCGGAATAGATTGTGCGAAGTTCGGAATTCCCAAAGCGGACCGGTTCCGCGGGCGCACAGACCTCGCGGGAGATAGCCGCGCACAACCGCAAGGTCAGAGGCCTGCGACCGGGGCGGACAGATATGGCGATGTCACCGACTCTGGGCTCGTGCTGAATTGCTTCGATTCGCCGAAGGCCAAGCGGATAGCTCGGTGTCATGTTCAGCCGACACCCACTCCATGCGACGTCGTCGAACCACTGCTGCGCGGCGTGACGCAATGGGTTCCGGAACCAAAACTGCGACCCGATTGCAGGATTGCGACTCGTCGCCAAGCGCATTTGTCCGCGAAAACGTCGCCCGCTTCATCAACATGACACCGGAGACATTCTCGGGCATCTATGGGGCCGCATCCAGGGAAACGCACTGGCTGTCCTATGAGAGCTACGCCGCGCTCGTCTCGGGCAGAAGTTTGCGACCGACGAGGTTGCAGCGGGCAAAATCGACATCTTCATCAACGTCGACTCAACACACTCGAGAACCATCCGGACCTCGCCCGGGTCATCATTGGCTCACTGATGAATGCCATCTACAATCGCAATGAAGCAGGCCAGTTCGGATCTTGTCGATGAGCTGATTTCCATGAAATTCGTTCAGGAGATGAAATCCACCCAACAGCGCGTTGGCAAGCCTCCGACCCCGCTTGAAGAT
>NZ_RZRO01000126.1:0-16838 GCF_003997975.1 Mesorhizobium sp. M7A.F.Ca.US.005.03.1.1 | reverse complement strand
TGCCCAGGCAGCGCGCGTCTTCGCGACGCTTTCGCTTGGCGTTGCCGTTGCAATGTCGAGCTCGGTCAGCGCCTTCGCCCAGAACGTGCCGGTGGTGCGCGACGCCGAGATCGAGGCGCTGGTGCGCGATTACGCGCGGCCGATCTTCAGGGCGGCCGGCCTGGCGAATGACGGCATCGACATCGTCCTGGTCAACGACCAGAGTTTCAACGCCTTCGTCACCGGGCGTCGGCTGTTCATCAACACCGGCGCGCTGATGACGGCTGAAACGCCCAACGAGATCATCGGCGTCATCGCGCACGAAGCCGGTCATATTGCCGGCGGCCACCAGCAGAAGCTGCGCGACCAGCTCGAACGAGCCAAGACGATGGCCGTCATCGCGACATTGCTTGGCGCCGGCGCCATTGTCGCCGGTGCCACAACCAGCAGCCGCGGTCTCGCCGGCGCCGGCATGGGCGTGGCTGCCGGCGGCGGCGAAATGGCACAGCGCAGCATCCTCGCCTATCAGCGCACCGAGGAGATGACGGCCGACCGCTCGGCGATCACCTATCTCAACGCCACCGGCCAGTCCGGCATGGGCATGCTGAAGACATTCCGCCGCTTCCAGACCGCACTTTCGCTTTCGGGCGCCCAGGTCGATCCGTATCGGATCAGCCATCCGATGCCGCAGGATCGCATCGCCAATCTCGAAGTGCTGGTGAAACAGGACCCCAATGTCGACAGGCCGGACCCGCCCGCGCTGCAGCAGCGCCATGACATGATGCGGGTGAAGATCGCCGTTTACATGGAAGGCCAGGCGGCCGCGTCCCGGCTGATGCGAAAGATGCAAGGAACCCTCGCCGCCCAGTACGGCGACGCCCAGTCGACCTACCTGTTCGGCAACATCGCCGCCGCCCTCGCCAAGACCAATGCACTGATCAAAGCGCAACCGAAGAATGCCTACTTCCAGGAACTGCGCGGCGACATCCTGATGAAAGCCAACAAACCCAAGGAAGCCGCGGACGCCTATGCCAAGGCGGTCAGCCTCGATTCGGCTCGGTCCGGTCTGCTGCCGGTGTCCGTGGGCCAGGCGCTGATGGCCGTCGGCACGCCCGACTCCCTCAAAAAAGCCGTCGTGCAGATCAACAATGGCCTCGGTCGCGACAAGGAAAATTCAGCCGGATATCGCCATCTGGCGCAGGCCTATGGCGAGTTGGGCGACATACCTGGCGCTGAACTTGCCACCGCCGAAAGCCATTTCTATTCCGGCAACTACAAGGATGCGAAGATTTTCGCCATGCGGGCGCAGCAGCAGATGAAACGCGGCGAGCCGCGCTGGCTTCGCGCCCAGGATATCATAAACTACAAGCCGTCAACCAAGATCAAGTGAACCTTCCGGCCGCGCGCCACGACATAGCCAGACCGGAAAACAGGCAGAAGGAACAGGAACGATGAAAAAGGCACTGCTGCTGGGCACCACGGGGGTTGCGGTCGCTCTGGCCATGCTGGCTTTCGGATTCGTTGCCGGAAACCCGCAGATCGCCAAGGCCGGGACCGCACAGCCGGTCGAGACGGCGGCGGCCGATACCAAGATCGACCGCACCGAGGTCGAAGGCATCATCCGCGACTATTTGTTGAAAAACCCGGAAGTTCTTCTGGAAGTCCAGGACGCGCTTGAGGCCAAGCAGAAGGAAGAGCAGCGCATCGCTCATCTCGGCGTGATCAAGGATGCCAAGGACCAGATTTTCAACTCCGCCTTCGACGGCGTCGTCGGCAATCCGACCGGCAAGGTCACCATCGTCGAGTTCTACGACTATAATTGCGGCTTCTGCAAACGTGCCATCGACGACATGAAGGCGCTGACCAAGACCGATCCGGACCTGCGTTTCGTGCTCAAGGAATTCCCCATCCTCGGACCGGATTCGCAGAAGGCGAGCGTGGTCTCGATGGCCTTCCACCTGATGCACCCGGAAAAGTACGGCGAGTTCCACAATGCGTTGCTCGGCGGTCAGGGACGCGCCACCGAGGCGGCGGCCATGAAGGTCGCGCTGTCGCTCGGCGCCGACGAAGCGGCGCTGCGCGAGAAGATGAAGGACCCGACAATCAACGAGGCCCTCGCCAAGACCTACGATCTTGCCAACAAGCTGGCGATCACCGGAACGCCGTCCTATGTCGTCGGCAACGAGGTGGTGTTCGGGGCGCTCGGGCAGGAAGTGCTGGCTGAAAAGATCGAGGCGGCGAAAGCCGCGCTCTGATCTTGCTCGCCAGCTATCTCTCACTGGCACATTTCCGCCTGTTGTGGACAGTGAAAGAACGTACTTGCGCTCTTTCCGCGGGCGGCTATGCCCATTATAGAGGGCCCAGCGCGCCGGCTTGATGACGGCGCCGGGAAAGGTCGGCTTTTTTGAAAACGGTTTTCGTCCTGAACGGTCCCAATCTCAACGCGCTCGGCAAGCGCGAGCCGGGCATCTATGGCGGCAAGACGCTTGCCGCGATCGCCGACGACTGCAAGCAGGCAGGCACGGCGCTGGGGTTCGAGATCGATTTCCGCCAGTCGAACCATGAGGGCGACCTTGTCGACTGGATTCAGGAAGCCGGCGACAAGGCTGTCGGCATCGTCATCAACCCGGGCGCCTACAGCCACACCTCGATTGCCATCCACGACGCCATCCGCGCCGTCGCACCATTGCCGGTGGCCGAAGTTCATCTTTCCAACATCCATGCGCGGGAACCATTCCGCCACGTCTCCATGGTCGCGCCGGTCGCCGTCGGCATGATCTGTGGCTTTGGGCCGCTCGGCTATACGCTGGCGCTACAGGCGCTGGCCGCACGCCTATGACCGGCCAACAAACAGAAGGCTCGAAAATGTCGATAAAGAAGACCGGTGTTGACCAGCAACTGATCCGCGATCTGGCGGGCATACTGAACGACACCAACCTCACCGAGATCGAGGTTGAACTGGGCGACCTGAAGGTGCGCGTCTCGCGGCAGGCGCCGGCCGTTCATGCAATCGCGGCGCCGCAACCGGCCTATGCGCCGGCAGCAGCGCAGGCTGCCGCCGTTGCAGTGCCTGTGGTGGCGGACCTTTCCAAGAATGCGGTCACCTCACCGATGGTCGGCACGGCCTATTTGGCGCCGTCGCCGGACGCCAAGGCATTCATCGAAGTCGGCCAGAAGGTCAAGGAAGGCCAGACGCTGCTGATCATCGAAGCAATGAAGACGATGAACCAGATCCCCTCGCCACGCGCCGGCACGGTGACCGCGATCCTTTTCGAGGATTCGCAGCCGGTCGAATATGGCATGCCGCTCGTCGTGATCGAGTAGAGCGGGCCTGATGTTTCAGAAGATCCTCATCGCCAATCGCGGCGAAATCGCCCTCCGGGTACTGCGCGCCTGCAAGGAACTCGGCATCCAGACGGTGGTGGTGCATTCGACCGCCGATGCCGACGCCATGCATGTGCGGCTCGCGGACGAGAGCGTCTGCATCGGTCCGCCGCCATCGCGCGACAGCTATCTCAACATCCATCAGATCGTTGCGGCCTGCGAAATCACCGGCGCCGACGCCGTGCATCCGGGCTACGGCTTCCTGTCGGAGAACGCCAAGTTCGCCGACATACTGGCCGCGCACAACATCACCTTCATCGGTCCGTCCGGCGACCATATCCGCATCATGGGCGACAAGATCGAGGCCAAACGAACCGCCAAGCGCCTCGGCATTCCGGTTGTGCCCGGTTCGGACGGCGCCGTCACCGACCAAAAAGAAGCCAGGCGCATTGCCGCCGAGATCGGCTATCCCGTGATCATCAAGGCATCGGCCGGTGGTGGCGGGCGCGGTATGAAGGTAGCGCTTACCGAGGCCGACCTTGAGGTCGCCTTGCAGACGGCGAGCACGGAAGCCGGTGCGGCCTTCGGCGACGATGCGGTCTACATCGAGAAATACCTGGAAAAGCCGCGCCATATCGAGGTGCAGGTGTTCGGCGACGGCTTTGGCCGCGGCGTGCATTTCGGCGAGCGCGACTGTTCCTTGCAGCGCCGCCACCAGAAAGTCTGGGAAGAGGCGCCCTCGCCGGCCCTCAATGCCGAAGAGCGCGCCCGTATCGGCGGCATCTGCGCCAAGGCGATTGCCGACCTCGGCTATTCCGGCGCCGGCACGATCGAGTTCCTCTACGAAAATGGCGAGTTCTATTTCATCGAGATGAACACGCGCCTGCAGGTCGAGCATCCGGTGACGGAAGCGATCACCGGCATCGATCTCGTGCATGAGCAGATCCGCGTCGCTTCCGGCGGCGGCCTCTCGGTGAAGCAGGAGGACATCAAGTTCAACGGCCACGCCATCGAATGCCGCATCAACGCCGAGGACCCACGCACCTTCACCCCCTCGCCCGGTACGATCACCCATTTCCACACACCGGGTGGTCTGGGCATCCGCGTCGATTCCGGCGTCTATTCCGGCTACAAGATCCCGCCCTATTACGACAGCCTGATCGGCAAGCTGATTGTACATGGGCGTAACCGCGTCGAGTGCATGATGCGCCTGCGCCGCGCCCTGGACGAGTTCGTCGTCGACGGTATCAAGACGACGCTGCCGCTGTTTCGCGATCTCGTCGGCAATGCCGACATCGCCAATGGCGATTATGACATCCACTGGCTGGAAAAATACCTGGCCAAGGAAGAGTAGCGCGGAGACGCGATGACCCGCCCCTACGCGCCCGGCTATCGCATCCCCACCGACCTGCTGCTCAAGGCCTACGCCTCGGGCGTCTTCCCAATGGCAGAAAGTGCCGGCGACCCGGAGGTGTTCTGGGTGCGGCCGGAGACACGTGGCATCATCCCGCTTGACGGCTTTCACACGCCGAAAAGTCTCTGGAAAACGATCAAGAAACATCCCTTCGACATCCGTTTCGATTTCGATTTCGAGGCGACCATCGACGGCTGCGCCGAAAAGCGCGCGGAGCGGCGCTCGACCTGGATCAATGCGCCGATCCGCGAAGCCTATATCGAGTTGCATCGGATAGGCCATTGTCATTCGGTCGAAGCGTGGCGTGAGGACCGGCTGGTCGGCGGCCTCTATGGCGTGTCGCTCGGCCGGGTGTTTTTTGGCGAGAGCATGTTCGCCAGAGAGACGGACGCTTCCAAGACCTGCCTCTTCTACCTCGTCGAGCGTTTGAAGGCGCGGGGCTTTGCTCTGCTTGATACGCAGTTCACCACCGAGCACCTCAAGCGGTTCGGCGCGGTCGACGTGCCGCGCGGCAAGTATGAGAAGATGCTCGCCGATGCGTTGAAGGGCGAGGCAATATTCTATCCCTGAGGATTGAGCCTACTTCCCGGTAGCGGCTTCCAATGGCGTTTGCGAATGGAACATCATCTTCCAGCCGTTGGCGCGATGGACGTAGCCGGTGCTGACCAGCGCGGCATAAGCCTCGCCATTTTCCCGTGTCGCACGCGCCTCGTAAGTCAGCATGATGATGTCGCTGCCCGGCTCGATAATGCCCTTGAGATCCATTCGCAGGTTGCGCCAGCGGTTGGGCTTGGCCGCGGTCTTGGCCAGATCCGCATTGTCCATCGCCTGTGCCATCTGCGGAAATGCCACCAGGCATTCGGTGTCGGCGTTGGCCGCGTAGTAGGCGGAGTCGCCCGTCCAGAATCCCTTTTCGAGTTCCAGCAATTCGGCCTTGCTAGCCGTGATCCGTTTGCTGTCTGACATCGGAAGATCCTCCTTACGCATGAATGTGCGCTCGTCCGTGGCCCAACGCATTGTGGCCAGGACGGTTCCGGGGGATCAGTTGGTGTCGGTAGTATCGGGTTCCGAAGCGTCCGGCTCCGTCACATCAGGCGTTGTGACGTCCGGAGTGGTCGCGGCTTCCGGTTTGGCTGCGGCGGGCTTGGGAGCCTCCGCTTTGGTTGCGTCAGCCTTGGCTCCGTCGGGCGCCGGCACATCCGACTTCTGCTTGCAGGCCTTCAGCCAGACGTCGTAGACGGCATGCTCGACGGCGTTGAGGCCGGGGCTTTCAGCGAACATCCAGCCGGTGAAGATGCGGCGGATCTTGCGGTCGAGCGTGATCTCGTCGACCTCGACGAAGGAATCGGTCTTCGGCGCCTCCGCCTGCGGCCGCGAATAGCAGACGCGCGGCGTCACCTGCAAAGCGCCGAACTGCACCGTCTCGTCGATATAGACATCGAAGGTGATGATCCGGCCGGTGATCTTGTCGATACCGGCAAACTCGGCAACGGCATTGGTAACCCGGTCCGCTCCCGCGGGCGGCGCCGGTGCGGGTGCCGCGGGCTCAGGCGAAGCGGCGAAGGCCACGGTGCTGACGGCAAGACCGGCGGCTAGCGCCAGACTGGCCGATATTGAGTAAGAAAAGCTCATGCAAAGATACCGGTGGTTCGCGCCCGGGTGATTCTGTCGATCGCCAAGGCTAGTCGCCGTTTTCTGATCAGCAAGCAGCTAAACACCAATTGTGGCGATAAAGGACCGGCTTGCACCCTGTCGCTACGACCCGGGTGTCCAGGCATCGTAGTCGCCGGTGACCTGCGGGCGATGCTGATTGGTGAGCACCGAGCCCTTCGGGCGATAGGCCGCCGGGCTGCCGGTCAGATTGGGCTGATGCGGCTTCTGCCAGTCGCGTGGCTTGTAGTCCTCGCTGGACGGCGCGACGTCGACACGGTGGTGCATCCAGCCGTGCCAGCCGGGCGGTATCGCCGAAGCTTCCGAATAATTGCGGTAGATGACCCAGCGGCGCGTGCGGCCTTCCGAATCGATGCCGCCTTCGTAGTAAAAATTGCCGGTCTCGTCCTGGCCGACCTTCTTGCCATACCGCCACGTGTGCAGGCGGGTTCCTATCGTCTGGCTGTTCCACCAGGTGAAAAACTGCGTAAGGAAAGTCTTCATTTCAAAACCCTCGCGCCAGCAGCGCCCGTTTCCTGCTTATGGCGTCAGGCCTTGCCGAAGGCAAGGCTTTTGCCACGGCGTGTGCGCAAATGGCTTTCCTGAAACCCGACACAAGCCTGTGATCCTGCCGGTGGCTGCATGCACGCTTGCCAAGCCTTTGCGGTGTTTCTAAAGCTCTGCGCGCCCATGCTTGTATCCAGCCCGGCTTGAGGCCAAAGGAGGTGACGATTGGCCACGGAATTGCCGACCACCGACATGCGCATCAGCGCCGAGGCGATTCGCCACCGCAAGGGCGGCACGCCGATCGTTTGCCTGACCGCCTATACCTATCCCATCGCCCGTCTGCTTGATCACCATGTCGATCTGCTTCTGGTCGGTGACAGTGTCGCCATGGTCCTCCATGGCCACAAGACGACACTG
This sequence comes from Mesorhizobium sp. M7A.F.Ca.US.005.03.1.1, assembly GCF_003997975.1. Taxonomy (NCBI): domain Bacteria; kingdom Pseudomonadati; phylum Pseudomonadota; class Alphaproteobacteria; order Hyphomicrobiales; family Phyllobacteriaceae; genus Mesorhizobium; species Mesorhizobium sp. M7A.F.Ca.US.005.03.1.1. Next base: position 9,547 of record NZ_RZRO01000126.1, on the reverse strand, counting down.
GGTGCCTCCCTGGAGATGATGATCGCGCATGGGCAAGCCGTGATGCGCGGCTCGGCCAGTGCCTGCGTCGTCGTCGACCTGCCGGCTGGCAGCTATGAGGTCACGGCAGCACTTGCCGTCGCCTCGGCGCGGCGGGTCGTCGACGAAACCGGCTGCCAGGCGGTGAAGCTCGAAGGCGGCGTCGAAATGGTTAGCCAGATCGCGGCCATCGTCGCCGCCGGCATTCCGGTCATGGGGCATATCGGCCTGCAGCCGCAATCGGTCGAGAAGGACGGCGGCTACAAGATCAAAGGCCGCACCGAGGAGGCTGTTGCGGCATTGCTTCGCGATGCGCTCGCCGTCGAGAACGCCGGGGCTTTCTCGGTGGTCATCGAAGGCACGGTCGAGAGGGTCGCCGCCGATATCAGCCGCCGCCTCGCCATTCCAACCATCGGCATCGGCGCCAGCGGCGACTGCGACGGCCAGATCCTGGTCATCGACGACATGGTCGGGCTGACCGTCGATCGCGTGCCGAAATTCGTCAAGGAATACGCCGACCTGCGCAGCGCGATCTCGCATGCCGCAAAGAGCTATGCAGCAGAAGTGCGAAACCGGACCTTCCCGGGCCCCGGCCATGTCTTTTCGGCGACAAACAGCAGGGATGACGCATGAGCCAACCCGTCGTCGTCGACAGCGTTGCCGCACTTCGCACGCAAATCCATGACTGGCGCCGTGACGGCCTTCGTGTCGCCATGGTGCCGACCATGGGCGCTTTGCACGACGGGCACATCTCGCTGGTCAGGATCGCGCTCGAAAAAGCCGAGCGCTGCGTCGTGTCGATCTTCGTCAACCCGACACAGTTCGCGCCGAGCGAAGACCTCGACAAGTACCCGCGCCAACTCGCCCGCGATCTCGACCGGCTCGGCGCGGCAAAGGCCGACCTTGCTTTCACACCGACGGTTGGCGAGATGTATCCCGCCGGCTTCGCCACGAAAATCTCAGTCGGCGGCCCCTCCGCCGGGCTCGAATCGGACTTTCGGCCGACCTTTTTCGAAGGCGTCGCCACTGTCGTGGCAAAGCTCCTCCTGCAGGCAACGCCCGACTTTGCGGTCTTCGGCGAGAAGGACTACCAGCAGCTTTGCGTTGTGAGGCAGCTCTGCGGCGATCTCGACCTGCCCGTCGAGATCGTCGGCGCCCCGACGATACGCGACGCGCATGGTCTCGCCATGTCGTCACGCAACGCCTATCTCGATGAGGCCGAACTGAAGGTCGCCCGCCAACTCAACGTGATATTGCGCAAAACGGCAGTGGCTCTGGCGGGCGGCGCCGACCAGAGCGACGCAACCGAAGAGGCCAGCCGCGCCCTCATCGCCGTCGGCTTCCAGAAGGTCGACTATGTCGAGGCACGCGAAAGCCTGACGCTTGCGCCATGGCGTCGAAACCGCGAAGGGCGTCTTCTCGCAGCAGCATGGCTCGGCAAGACCAGGCTAATCGACAATGTGGGGGTTCCCGCTGCCTAGCGAAGGCTCGATCCTCCGCGGCGGATTGCTGCCGCGCCTAGCTCTCGCTCTTTTGCCGGCCGGCCCTGACGATCAGGTGTCCCGCGACGATCCCAACCACCCCGGCAAAGGCTTTCACCAATGCATCGATGAGGCGTGCATGGCGACCGGGATCAATGAGCTGAAGCAGTTCCAGCATGCCGGCGATCACAGCCACGAAAATCACCACTTGATACAGTCGGTTGGGGAAGCCGACCGCCAGGGCGAAGCCCAGCAGGACATAAGCCAAGGCACGCTCGACATTTGCTTCAGCGAGGTGCGGCCGCATCTGGATCGGCGATAAGGTCGCGAAAATGATGATGGCGAGCAGCGCCAGCGCCGCAGTGCGGAACAATTTGGTCATGGCCCTTGCATATCCGTGGTGAGCCGGCACGGCAAACGCCGCGATGACGCATGGCCGGATCGTGGCCGCCATTGCTGCCCGCCAGTGGCCTTCGCCGAACTATTCCTCGGTCGGCATATGCAGATACATCGACTGGATGCCGACACGGCCCGGTCCGGTGAATCGGTTCACGATGAAATTCATGTTGGCGCCAAAGAAGCCGCTCGACAGGCGATCGATCTTGGTCTCCATCCTGACCGAGGCATCCTTGAACAGCCAGCCGCCCGGTTCGATGTCGATGGTTTCGCCGGCGGCGAGCGTCTTTTCGAAGACGTTGCCATAGCCGTGCAGCCAGACGATGCCATCGCCGGAATCACCGCGAAAGCGGTCGATGAAAAAGCCGCTCTGGCCGAACAGCATCGTCGCCAGGCCGCGCACCCGTTCGAAGGTGTAGTCGACATTGCCGGTGGCGGCGAGAAACTGGTGCTCGCGCACCTGGATCTCTTCGCCGTGCCTGAGATGGATCGGCACGATGTGGCCCGGCCCATCGCGGCTGAAGGCAATGATGCCCGCCCCCGACGCCTCGGTGACGAAGATCTGCATGCCGGCCATCATGCGCTTCAGGGCGCCCTTCAGCGATTTCAGGCCGATGGTGATGGTGGAATTCTTCCACAAAAGGATGTGGTGCTCGAAATAGACCGGCATGCGCGTGACATCGACCGAAAGCACCGGCACCAGCTCGCCCGCTATATGATAGGTGACGCTGCCAAAGGTCTCGTCCGACACCTGTGTCGGCATCAGTTCCGGCAAGCTTGGCATGACGATTCCCCAAGGTGCCTCGCATGCCACCGGTCAAACACCGATCATGGCTGGGGTCAGCGGCCACAGCTTTGCGCTCGATATTTGCGCCGTCAAATGAAAGCCGTGCGCTCGAGGGTCCACTCGCAACAACGTGATGCAATCGCGCGATCATCGAGCGCTCAGGCGGTCAGCATCCGCTCAAGAATCAACGCAGCAATCCCGGACTGCGCCGGCCCATAATTGTCGGCCCCGCCAATCTCGGCAAAGCCGTTGGCCAGATAGAAGGCGACCGCACGCCTGTTCTGCTCCACGACCTCGATGCGTAGAGAGCGGGCTTCCGGAAAATTCTCGATCACCTCATCGAGCAACATCCCGCCGATGCCCCGGCCTTGCAGGTCGGGTGCGACATGGAGCTGTTGCAGGTCGACCACGGTGCCGCCTTCGACGCTTTCGGCATAGGCGACGCCGCCAATGCGCTTGCCGTCGTCTGCGACCAGGAATTCGGCATTCGGCCGCTCAAGGCTAGCTCTCAATTTCGCCGGCGAACACCAATCCTCGATGACCCGGTCGATCCGATCAGGGCCATAGACCGCGTCATAGGTCGTGTGCCAGGTTTCGACCAGCAGCGCCCGGATGGCCGTCAGATCACGTTCACCTGCGGTGCGGACAAACACCGCGCTACTCGATGCCCAGCTTGGTCTTGACGAGGTCGTTGACCGCTTGTGGATTGGCCTTGCCGCCGGTCACCTTCATCACCTGGCCAACGAACCAACCGGCCATGCTCGGCTTGGCGCGCGCCTGTTCGACCTTGTCGGGGTTGGCTGCGATCACCTCGTCTACGGCCTTCTCGATGGCGCCGGTGTCGGTGACCTGCTTCATGCCACGGCTCTCGACCAGCTGGCGCGGATCGCCGCCCTCATTCCAGACGATCTCGAACAGGTCCTTGGCGATCTTGCCGGAAATGGTGCCGTCCTTGATCAGATCGATGACCGCGCCAAGCTGCTCGGGAGAAACCGGAGCGTTTTCAATGTCTTTTCCGGCCTTGTTCAATTGCCCGAGCAGATCGTTGATGACCCAGTTGGCGGCGAGCTTGCCGTCGCGGCCGGCGGCCACCTTCTCGAAATAGTCGGCGATCGGCTTTTCCGAAACCAGGATCGAGGCGTCATAGGCCGACAGGCCGAGCGACGCGATCAGCCGCGCCTTCTTGTCGTCTGGCAGTTCCGGCAATTCCTTGGCCAGCGCATCGACATAGGCCTGGTCGAATTCCAGCGGCAAGAGGTCCGGATCGGGGAAGTAGCGGTAATCATGTGCCTCTTCCTTGGAGCGCATCGAACGCGTCTCGCCCTTGGCGGCGTCGAACAGCCGCGTCTCCTGGTCGATCTTGCCGCCATCCTCGAGAATGGCGATCTGCCGGCGCGCCTCGTAGTCGATGGCCTGGCCGATGAAGCGGATCGAGTTGACGTTCTTGATCTCGCAGCGCGTGCCGAACTCGCCGCCCGGCTTGCGCACCGAAACGTTGACGTCGGCGCGCATCGAACCTTCGTCCATGTTGCCGTCGCAGGTGCCGAGATAGCGCACGATGGTGCGCAGCTTGGTGACATAAGCCTTGGCTTCGTCGGCCGAGCGCATGTCGGGCTTGGAGACGATCTCCATCAGCGCCACGCCGGAGCGGTTGAGGTCGACATAGGACATGGTCACATGCTGGTCGTGCATCGACTTTCCGGCATCCTGCTCCAGATGCAGCCGCTCGATGCCGACCTCGATGTCCTCGAATTCGCCCTGACGATCGGGGCCAACGGAAACGATCACCGTGCCCTCGCCGACGATCGGCTGCTTGAACTGCGAGATCTGGTAGCCCTGCGGCAGGTCTGGATAGAAGTAGTTCTTCCGATCGAAGACCGACTTGTGGTTGATCTGCGCTTTCAGCCCAAGGCCGGTGCGGATCGCCTGCTTGACGCATTCCTCGTTGATGACCGGCAGCATGCCGGGCATCGCCGCATCGACCAGGCTGACATTGGCGTTGGGCGCCGCGCCGAAAGCGGTCGAGGCGCCGGAAAACAGCTTTGCTTCCGATGTAATCTGGGCATGGACCTCGAGGCCGATGATGATCTCCCAGTCGCCGGTGGCACCGGAAACAAGGCGCTTGGCGTCGGGCGTGCGGGTGTCGATGAGGGACATGGTGGCCTGCGTATTGGAACTGCGGATAATGTGTTTCGCACACTTTGGTGTGCAACTTCGCTAGTGCAAACCGCCAAAAGAGACAAGCGCCCAAAAAACACAAGCGCAAAGCCGCGGACTGGCCTTTTCAGCCGCGTTCGCCTATAGGAGGTCCATTCCAATGGAGAGTGGATGTCCACTTACGCTCAGTCCCGGTAAGGCCCTGACCTCCTGGCGAGGCAGGGCAGAAAACCTGAAACCCCGTGCCGCGAAGCTTCGCGGCGGCGGCATTTTTTGTTTTCCCGGAAAACTCTCACATGGATATTTCGCGCAGCGCACGACCCCGAAAATCGGTATCGATTTTCGGAAAGGATCATGCGCCAAATCATAAGTGCCACAGCGTCCTTTGCGCGTCCAAGAGGACGCGCGGCGCTGTGGAAACAGCGCATCCTGCACCTGCTCGCGCAGGGCGGACGCATTGAAATCGAAAAGAACGAGAAGAAACGGATCGCCTCCGTCAAATGCCTGACCCGCGACGGCTGGCATTATCCGGGCGTCGATCTCGAGCTGTTTCGAAAACTGAAGCGGAAGAAGGCTGTTTCTTCGTCTGACGGTGGACCCTACCGCATCACCCGGCGCGGGCTCGCACTCGTCCGCTCCGAACTCGACAACAGGTAACCACGGCTCCGCCGGTCGGTTCTCCGGCCGGCGGTTCGCCTCACCGCTCAGGCGGTGGCGATGTAGGCTCTGATCTCGTCGGCCTCGCGCTCGACATCCTCGATGCGGCGCTTGACCACGTCGCCAATGGACACGATGCCATCGAGCATGCCGTCCTTTTCCACCGGCAGATGGCGGAAGCGGCCTCGGGTCATGATCTCCATCACCTCGTTGACGGTGTGGTTTTCGTTGCAGATCTTCACTTTCGGCGTCATCGCCGAACGCACGGGGATATCGAGCGCGGCTCCACCTTCGCGGGCGACAACCCGGACGATGTCGCGCTCTGACAGGATGCCGACGATCTTGCGATCGCCATTGGTGATGACCAGCGCCCCGATCTTGTGCTCTGCCAGGATACGGATGGCTTCGCTAAGCTTTTCGTTCGGCCCGAGCGTCAACACGTCATGGCCTTTTCTCTCGAGAATTGCCTTAACCGTCATGGCGTCCTCCTCTGCTTTGCCTGCCGGTTCCTGCCCTGACCGGCCTTCACGTAAGAGTGAACATCGTGCGCCGTGATCGGTTGCATTTCAAGTGTGGTGGTCGGCCGTCTCCCATTCGGGCGCCTGCCATCGCCTGTCGAACCAGCGCAGGCCGAAGAAGCCGGCGACAAAGCCGCCAATATGGGCCTCCCAGGCGATCTGGCCGTCTACCCCCGGGGCAAAACCGAGCAGGCCGGTGGCGAGATTGATGACCATCCACATGGCAAGGAAAATCACGACACCGCGCAAGCGCAACACGAATGCGATCGGCAGCACCGGGCCGGCGAAGGCGGCCTTGCCGGCCGAACGATCGGTGCGGAAGCCAAAACGCGCCGCAGCCCCCATCATGCCTGATATCGCACCGGAAGCCCCGACCAGCGGCGCCTCACCGTAAGGATGCAGTGCCCAGAAAAGCGCGACCGAAGCCAGCCCGGTTGCGGCAAAGAACAGCGCGAACCACAGCGTTCCCAGACGGTTTGCCAATGGTGAACCAAACGCGGCGAGCCACACCATGTTGATGGCGATATGGGCAAAGCCGCCATGCATGAACGCGTAGGTGAAGGGCCGCGAAAACAGGAACCAGTCGAAGCCGTATTGCCCGGTGTAGAGAACGGGGATGAAGGCCCCGTCATACAGCAATGTCATCTGCTGGGATTCGCTCAACACATATTGCTGCAACAGATAGACGACGACGCAGATGCCGATCACCGCCAGCACGACGGGCGGCAGGTTGAACACCGGCTCGCGCCGCGGCTCGGGCGCGCCCTCGACCGGGTCGGCTTCCGAGGGAATTACCGGTTCACTCATTTGAAATTGCACTCACTGCGGGATTCCAGGTTCGAGCATCTAGATTAACGCGGACCGAACAGCAAACCGCGAATCATCTGGCGCGAATCAAAAAAGAAGCCGTTCAAGGTTTCCCTTGAACGGCCGGTCGAGCCCCCTGCTCCCCTAAAACTCTGACTGAAGTGCTGCCGATCGTCGCGAAACGACCGCTTCTGGAGTGGTTTTTGTGTGCCACGGGGCTCGCTCAGACGCAACGTAAACCACTTGTTAACCTTAACGGCCCCGACCCGTGAACAAGTGTTAACGACGCTGGCACGCTTCCTGCTCCGCAACGCATGTAGGTCCTCGGAGGGCGCCCTTCTGTTCACCGATGGGACATCAGACGACAGATTGCGCGGAGCAGCATAGCATGAACCAGAATGGATCGATCACGCTGTTCCAATATTGGAACCGCCTGCGTGATGGACGCCCCGCCCCGAAGCGTTCGGAGGTCGAACCGGCCGACATCAAGTCGCTGCTGGCCGACACCTTTATCCTGGAACGTGACACGCGCGGACAGGCCGTATTCCGGCTGGCCGGCACGAGGCTTTGCGCCTGCTACGGCCGCGAGCTCAAGGGATTTTCCTTTCCATCGCTGTGGCGCGAGAAGGACCAGCGGCTCGTCTCGCGCCTGATCCATGGCGTGTTCGAGCAGAAATCGGTCGTGCTCATCAGCTATGAGGGCTTCAGCCGCAACGGGCGCTCCAATAAGTTCGAACTGCTTGCCCTGCCGCTGGACGGCGGCGTCGAAAATCCGCGCTGCCTGGGCGTCATCAGCGCCGTGGAGAAACCCTTCTGGCTGGGTGCCGATCCGATCACCGATGCGTTGATCGATTCAATCCGCGTCATAGATCCGGAGAAGGAGCTTCTGAACAATCGCCCGGCGATCGATGTTCCCTCGCTTGTTCCCGAAGAACTTGGGGCACCCGAGACGATCTCGGCGCTCGGCCGGGTGCGTCGCATCCGTCATCTCGTCGTCTTCGATGGCGGGCGCGAGGAATAGTCCGCTGTTTTTTGAGACCTGATGCACGTCGCCCAAAACTGCGCGGCGGTTTTGGCACCACGGCCTGCAAAAAGGAAAACGCTGGAGCGCCCGCTTTTCCCCTTTGTTAACCCGCTTTGTTGTACTTCTGTGATGAAGTTCCTCGCATCGGCGCGCGGGATGCCAAACGGGGTGTAGGCAGTCATGAGGTCAGCGGCGGTCGACTATGCGCCGTCCCAAGCTGAAAGGCGAAACTTTCAGCGCGTCCGGGTTAAAATTTACGGACGCTTCATGCTGGAAGACCGCACCGAACATCCCTGCCAGGTCGTCGACATGTCACCGGGCAATGTTGCGTTTCGCACCGACCGCATCGGCATGCCCGGCGAAAAAATCATCGCCTACATCGATCATATCGGCCGCATCGAAGGCGTCGTCACACGCACCCTGCAGGACGGTTTCGCGATGACCGTCATTGCGTCGGATCGCAAGAAGGACAAGCTGGCCGCGCAATTGACCTGGCTGGCCAACAAGCATGAACTCGACCTGCCGGAAGATCGCCGCCACGAGCGCGTCGCACCGCGCAATCCGACAAGCGTGCTGCAGCTCACCGACGGCCGCCAGTACCAGTGCCGCATCATCGACCTTTCGCTCTCCGGCGCCGCTGTCGAAATCGACGTCAAACCGGCGATCGGCATCCAGGTCATGCTTGGCACCATGCGCGGGCAGGTCGTGCGTCATTTCGAGGACGGCGTCGCCATCGAATTCGCTGTGATCCAGCGTCCCGAAACGCTTGATTCCGAATTCAACACGTCACGCGCCTGAGCAGGCCCGACAGCAACATTCCAGGACCGGCCCTTGCGGCCGGTTTTTTGTTTCTGGGAGCGCTCCGCGCCCGAGGTGGGGAGCCTTCAGATCCAAACGAATTAATACTCAAATGATTCAAATTTTACGTTTATTCTATTGGAGTTTTACTCAATATCTACTTCGCGCTTTTGCGTCAAATAAATCCACACGTGGCAATGTCTCCTTCGAACGGGGAGACTACAACAATGAAGAAAACGAGGGGCAAGCTGTTGCTGGCGGCAATGGCGATGCAGCTTTCCGCTTGGGGATCAGCATATGCCGCGGGACCGGCCTATATGCACACCGGTGGACGCACCACCCAGCCTGTTGGTCACTATGAGTTCTGCCAGCGCATTCCCGGCGAATGCAGCGAACGGACCCCCAGGGGTGCGCCGGTCGAACTGACCCGCAAGCTGTGGGCGACGATCGTCAACATCAACAATTCGGTCAACACCCGCATCAAGCCGCGCACCGACATGGAAAACTACGGTGTCGAGGAATATTGGGCCTATCCGGCCAATGGCTATGGCGATTGCGAGGATTACGCGCTGGAAAAGCGCCGCGAGTTGATGGATGCGGGCGTCCCCGCCGGCAATCTGCTGATGACGGTGGCGCGCCAGCCGAATGGCGACGGCCACGCGGTGCTGACCGTGCGCACCAGCCTCGGAGAATTCATCCTCGACAATCTTGAGACCAAGGTCCTGTCCTGGACGGACACCGACTACACCTATCTCAAGCGCCAGTCGGACCAGAATTCCGGCGTTTGGGTGACGATCAATGACGGCCGCTCCGACGCGGTCGCCAGCGTCCGCTGATTTAACAGAGATCAAGCGCGCCGCGTGAATGCGAGGCGCTTCCGGAGAAACCCGGTCGAGCCCCCACC
>NZ_RZRO01000125.1:0-16854 GCF_003997975.1 Mesorhizobium sp. M7A.F.Ca.US.005.03.1.1 | reverse complement strand
TGCCGAAGATGACGGGCCTGCAGCTATCGAATACGATCAAAGTCCAGTGGCCGAACGTACCCGTCATTATAGCAACGGGCTACGCCGAACTCCCGGGGACTCGCGACATCAAAATTCTCAGCAAGCCGTTTACTGAAGAAGAATTGGCGAACGCAATAGCAGCCGCTAATGTCGCGTAGGGTCGCCTTAGACACCACCCCCTTTGAGTTCCTTGATGCGTCAAGCTGGGATAAGATCCTCCAATATTTTTCTCTGAGAGTACTTGCGAAGCGGCAACCTGCTCGGCGGTCAGAAGGGTCTATGGAAAGTGTACGTTCAAGCAGCCGATTCGTGCGAGAGGACGACTTCGTTCTTCGAAAGATCGCTTTGGTCGCCTGCCCTACCAGCCTATGCCGCACTTTAGCTCCCGGATCTAACTTGCAAGGATTGGGAACCCGCGAGGCGTTGTTCTCGCAGTCGCGCAGTCAAGCAGGAGTGCGGACAGGCCTACCCAGCAGCGAAACAGAAAAGCGCCGGCGCTGGGTCTTCACCGGGGCTAAGGGCATGTACGAGCTACCCTGCATGTCCGAGTTTCAGCCTGCGCTAATATTGTAAATGAATGACTGTGCGCACCGACTTCTCCGGGTCGTTGCGTTTGGCGTCACTGTGGTTCCCGAAGGGCCGATATACTCCACCAGCGCGAGGCATGACCGCTCAGATTCTGTTGGTCGGCGCCAACGTTCGCGCACCTCTGCGCCGGCCGCCACGGCACTTTGAGGTGAAGTGCCGCTCACCGGAGCTAAAACCCAGCAATTGGCCGACAATCGCCGAATAGCCGATTGGTTGAAAACGTACAGCGAATCCGTTGGGGTTATGCTGGACAACAGGGTAAACAATTCCTTTCGCTGGAAGGGAGGCCGCGATGGTTCGAACGCATTTAGAAGTTGCACAAGGCGTAATCGCAACCGGCTATCTTGTTCGGCATAATTCCATGATCGGAACTGCCAAGTTTCGCCAAGACGTGGATCGTTCAAGGCGCGCAATCGAGACATCGCGCGAACTGCTCAAACGCCTTCGCCAACGTCACCACGATGACATGGCGCGAGGGTGGGAAGATCCGGGCGTGGCAAGCGTCGCCGTCTCCGCCTTTGACGCCGACATTCTCCGATCGGCATTCCGAGAGTTGGTCAGGCAAACGGGTGTGCCTGAGTATCAATGGCGTGATCTGGCCACGAGCCTGGTACATGAATTCACCGGGTGCGAGCAGATGGAAACCGGCCTGGTGGATTGGATCACCAGCAAGTAGCGCTACAAGGAAACCTTTTCGGGGATTCGGAATTAGGGTCGCATGGCCCGCTTCTTCTTTGATTTAACCGACGATGGCGAAGTCTTTCCCGATCCTGAAGGAACCGAAATTGCGAGCCGGGAAGCCGCTGAAGATGAGGCAGCAAGAGCGTTGCTTGAAATAGCCAAAGACCGGATGCCGGACGGCACTTTCAGAGAGGTTGCCATCCATGTCCGCGATCACACCAGCAAGCTCCTATTCTCCGTGAAGGTCACGTTCGAGTTGGTGCGTGAGCCGCCCGACGGATGAGGACGCGGCCCTAGCTATTCATTATGGCTGCGCACCAACGCCAGCGGCATGCGGTCGCTGAGGCTGCCATCATTGCTTTCGAACTGCAAGACGCCTGAAAATGCGATTGGCGCCTTCTGCCGTCGAGGTAGAAATGACGTCGTCCGCCTGACGCTAATGTGACCTAATATCGTTGTTTGCCGCCGGCATTGAAGGATGTTTGAAGAATGACTCGTGTTGACCACCCTCGCTGTCTCTGTGGGGGATCATGGTTTCCGGCAAGTCGCCAACGCCGTACTGTGAGCCCCGGACCGAAATAAGGTCATGGTTGTCGGGGCGTGTGTTTGTCACGGCCTTCGACGATGGATAATTTCTTCAATAAGTTTCGCGTCGGCTTCGTGTTCCGCGGCCCGCGTAGCCATTTGGCTGGCCAAGCTATGTCTTTCCCGAGCGGCTTCTCGTTGCGCCGTCCGTTTCGCCAACTCGGCCCGCTGCTGGTGCGCTCTTAGAAGGCTCCAAAGGGCCTGTTCCGCATCGTCCGCCTGGGCCTGCATCAAAACGTCCGCTCCGAATGCATGTCCAGTGTGACAACGGTAACGGGTAATCGGCCCGTCTTCGATCTCCCAAAGCGGTCCGTGACATTCGGGGCAGACAAATGTCGAGGGGATGCCAAGCTGGCGTTCTGTCTGTTCCATTGTGCTGTGCTCCTGAGCAGCAATCGCAGCCTCAAGGCGGATGACAGGCGGGATTTCTGGTGTCGGCCCTGCGAGTTCGGACGCAAGCCTGCGCAACAGGCCAGCCATTTCGGACAGGGCGACGCAATGGTCGACTTCCACATTCTGCAAGGCGCTCAGCGGCATATCGGGTACTGCAGCGTCGTCGGGATCTTGAACCACGCTGACCCCTCCGCAAATCTTGATGGCGCGCAAGCCGGCGGTCCCGTCGGAGAGGCTGCCCGTGAGCACGACACCAATCACGCTGCCGCCAAAGCTGCAGGCCGCTGATCGAAAAAGGGGATCGATGGCAGGGCGCGCCAAATTCTCCCGCGGCCCGCGCCGCAGCAGCATGTGATCATCATGTAAAAGCAGGTGAGCTCCGGGCGGTGCAACGAAGATGTGCCCGTTTTTAACCTTCGTGCCGCTGGCGGCATTCGCTACGGGCATGTTGGCAGCGCGACCGAGAATGTCGCCGAGGTAACTCGTGAGACCGACGTGCTGTACGATGAGGAGGGCCGCCGGAATGTCCGGCGAAATATCCCGGACAAGTCTCTTCAGCGCGTCGACGCCCCCCGCCGAGGCTCCGATTGCGACAATGCACCGGTTCTCGCAACCGTAGGCACGGACCTTCTCCGACTGCCCCGCATGTTCCGACTCTGATCGTGGTGCGGCGGTGGCCATATGTGCTTCACCCACTCAGCAAATAGCGAGCACTCCGGCCAGTCCGCTGCTGCCAGTCGGATGCCCTGCTTTCGTCGTTAGCTTCCTGACCCCGAACATAGTTGCCCGCAATGACGTCAGCTCCAAACTAACGCTTACGTGCGCGTTTGACAGCAGCCTCGGCCACGGCCGGCGCCTCCTGAATGCTTGCCGCGCCGCCAAAATCCGCGTTCTTGGTTCGGCCAGCTCCCGGACCGGCACCTAGATCAGCGCCCGTGATCGGATCGGACGCCGGATCAGAAAGAGTACGGTCGGCCATCTTGGCCACCACCTTCATGTCTCTGGCGCCCATTTTGACGGTTGCCAAGCCGTCTCCGCCGTCGACGGGCATCACCTCTTCAAGGTCATCGATCCGATCCCACTCTTCGCCGGAATTCCATGGACCATTGGTATCGCCGTCACCTTGAGAGGTGTTGACGTACATGCTGGCGTACCTCTCGATGCCCGGGAGCTTGCCTGACGGGAAATTGTTTTCGATGGCGTAGAGTGCTTTCTCAAACGACTTTTGATGAGCGATCTCGCGTGTCATCAGGAAGCCGAGCGCGTCCTTGATGCCCGGATCATCGGTGATGTTGATGAGGCGTTCGTAAACGATCTTGGCGCGCGCTTCAGCGGCGATGTTCGACCGCAAATCCACGGTAGGTTCACCGCGTGAGTCGACATAGGCCGCGGTCCAGGGAACGCCGGCTGAGTCGCACAGCGCGGGAGCACCGCCAAACAGGATGGATTCCTTGGCTGTCGTACCGCTGGCGCCGATCATCATATAAAGGTCCGCTTCTTTCATCTGGCCTTCGGCAAGTTGTGCCTTGAGCCCCTTGTTCAGCATGGTGACGATCGATCCCACCACCTCAAGGTGGCTGAGTTCTTCAGTGGCTATGTCGAGCAACATGTCGCGACGGCCAAGATCATCCTCGCCGAGGCCTTGCGTGAAATAGCGCATCGCCGCGGCAAGCTCACCATCGGCGCCACCGAATTGTTCCATGATCATGCAGGCCAGGCGGGGATTAGGCTCCGAAACGCGGACGGTGTATTGCAGGCGCTTGTTGTGCATGAACATTGGCAATCCTCCAGGGGGTTGGGTTGCCCAACATCCGCCTGCGAGGATTGTTCCATATTGCATCGAGTGACGCAGTGGCCGATCCGCGAGGCCATGGCGCGCTAGGGGTGAAATTCGTGTCGGGACGCACATCAATGAGCGCCTCCAGATGGGAAAAAGACTGGTCGCGCACGTTTTCCTCCGGGTACTGGAACGAACATGTTGTCGGGACTAACCCACGATGAAAGCGGCGAAAAACTGCTGAGGCTCTGCATTCGTCTGCAGGTCACAGCGATGGGATGACAGATCCCGAATGGCCACAGCAAAGTCCGGCGCCAGGCATCTCTTGCGAAGTTCTGCGATCTCGGAACAATCGCGCCAACCACAGTTCGAGCCAGGCAGCGGAGCTGCAAGATTGGTGACCCGATCCCCGCGTGAGCCCTCCCACGGCGTAGGCGCTTGATCACCAGCAGGCGATATAATCGAGGCGATAGCATCGATGGGCAAGAAGGCCAAGCAGAACACCGCGTCTCGGACGGATCGCGAAAGGGCCATCGAAGCGACTACTTTGCCCGAAAGTGCGGCCTCACCAAGGACGAGGCACTCAAGATTCTCAGGTCGCAGGATCGATGAAGAAGCGAAACGGCGGTCGGGCGGCCGGTAGGAGCAATCGTCGCTCGATCGTCGCAACCGATGGCGGCGCATGATCTAGTTCACCCCGACACACCTTTTCAACAATCCGCTTCAACCATCCGGGCATGCCGCGGGCCGGGTCCCGTTTAGACCGGCAGAGGCAGCCGAGCGACCATTGTGGCTTGCAATATGTGCCGAAAAGCGCGCGATCTGGTCTCACAGCAGCTTGCCCACAAAACGCTGAAGAGGTCGTTCCGGCACCGCGGCCCCCGACCGCCGTCTTATCAACATTGATCGGCGAAAGCGTGACCAGCAATCGACTTCGATAGGCGAGAACGCCGGTTAAGGCGCGGCAGGCGGCTTGACAAGCGGCCACGAGGCTAGCCAGGCGCAGAGGCGACATGGCGCCGGTTGTGCCGACCAGAACGGAGCGAGATCCCCACGGTCCTTGCTCGTGTTCCCACGATGTCTTTGAGGGCGAGGAACAACCGATGGCCTTGGTTGTTAGAGCTGCATATGCCGCGAAGCATTGAACTCGAAGTGGGACATGGAGATGGCGACGAAGAAAAGCGCCCAGAGCAGCACAAAGGGCCTGGAAGATCTATTTTACGAAGCCTTGAAGGACATATACTACGCGGAGCGTTAAGTGCCCTCAAGAAAATGGCCAGGGGTACCGAATCGCAAGAGTTGACCGCCGCGTTCGAGAAGCACCGCGACGAGACTGAGGGTCAGGTTGAGCGGCTGCAGCAGGTGTTCGAGATTTTCGGCAAGCGCGCGCAGGGCAAGACCTGTCCCGCGATCGACGGCATCATTGAGGAGGGCGGGGAGATACTGGAGGAGCTCCAGGCGGCGCCGGCCCTCGACGCCGGGCTTGTTGCCGCTGCCCAGGCCGTCGAGCATTATGAGATCGCCCGTTATGGGACATTGGTAACCTGGGCAAGGCTGCTCGGCTTGAATGACGCGGTTCCGCTGCTGCAGCAGACGCTCGACGAAGAGAAGGCAACGGACGAGGCGTTGACGCAGCTTGGAGAAACCAGCGTAAATGAAAGGGCGCTGCAAGATGCCGCCTAGATCTAGCTGAACGCGTTGGGCGGGAGGGAGATCGAGTCCAGCGACACCGTCGATCAGGTTGGCTGGCGCTGCGTGCATGAGCAAATAGTGGATACGGTCGTTGCACTGAACCGTCCGAGGCGGTCATTCCTGCGCGAACAACTCGCCTTGCCCATGAATGGTTGCAGGAACATCCGTGGCAGCTTGGGATCAGCGCCCATGGTAGAAACCAAAGGAACAATCAACCCGAGCTTCCGCTCGATATCGTTGCTCGAAACTGTCGGAGCTCTGGCCGGACGCGCCAGCAGCGCCGCGACGCTCGCTTCCATCTGCCCTCGGCGAGGCGCGCGGAATCGCTCGATCGTGCGGCCCGATCGCTGCGACACCGCTGTTTCGTCCGGCTCCGCGTGCAGACAGGATGAGGCGCGACTGTCACTGCAGTTTTCAGGTGCCAGGTGAGGGTCCTCGTCACCGGCGCGTCGGGTCTGATCGGAGCTTCTCTTTGTGCGCGCCTGGCCGCCGATGGATATGAAATCGTTCGCGTGCTGCATCGTGCCGGCGCCGCGCCCTTCAGAGGCTTGCCGCCTGTCTTGCTCGACATGGCAAAGGCGCTGCAGACGCAGGACTGGAGCCCGCATCTGATAGGCATCGACGCGGTCGTCAACTGCGCCGGCGTGCTGCAGGACAGCGCGCAAGAAAGCACTGGCGGTGTGCATGCGGGTGGCGCATCGGCACTCTTTGCCGCCTGTGAGCAGGCGGGCGTGAGAAAAGTCATTCACTTCTCGGCAATCGGGGTCGATCGGCTGCAGCCGTCCGCCTTCTCGGCCACCAAGCTGGCTGGCGACCAGGCGTTGATGGCGCGCGATTTGGACTGGGTCATCCTGCGCCCGTCGGTCGTGCTGGGCCGGCCGGCGTTCGGCGCCAGTGCGCTGTTTCGCGGACTGGCCGCATTGCCACTGTTGCCGGTGATGCCCAGCACGGGTCGGCTTCAGGTCGTACAGTTGGATGACGTGATCGCCACTGTCCTGCATTTTCTCCGGCGCGATAGCGCATCGCGCATCACGCTTGACCTTGCCGGACCTGAAGCGCTTCCGATGAGCGAGGTGGTCGGCCTCTACCGCCGCTGGCTCGGGTCGAGACCGGCTGGAGAGTTCACTCTGCCCGGAAGCGTCGCGGCCAGCCTGTACCGGATCGGCGATGCGACGGCTCTGCTCGGCTGGCGCCCGCCGATGCGCAGCAATGCGGCCAAGGAAATCGTGCGGGGCGCTGTCGGCGACCCGCAGGCGTGGATCACAGCGACAGGGATCCAACCATCCAGCCTCGAAGCGGCGCTAAAGCTCAATCCCGCGACGGTGCAGGAGCGATGGTTCGCCCGTCTCTATTTCGTCAAGCCGGCGATCTTTACTGTCCTGCCCTTCTTCTGGATCATGACCGGCATCATTTCCCTGACCACCGGCTGGCGCCGCGGGGTCGACTTGCTGGTCGGCACGGCCATCGGTCCGCTGGCGGAACCGGCGGTCATCGCCGGAGCGCTGGCTGACATGGCGGTCGGCGCGTTGATCGCCTGGCGGCCGACCAGTCGGCTGGGGCTGTTCGGGGCGATCGCGGTGGCTCTTTTCTATGCGATCGCGGGGACCATGCTGCGACCAGAACTGTGGAACGAGCCGCTCGGCCCATTCCTGAAGATCCTGCCGATCCTGGTTCTGCATTTTGTCGCGCTAGCGGTCCTGGAGGAACGCTGATGACCTACTTCATGCTCAAGTTCCTGCATGTCGTCGGCGCGGCCGTGCTGCTGGGCACCGGCGCCGGCATCGCCTTCTTCATGCTGCTCGCTCACCGGACCGGAAATTCCGCGACCATCGCGGCGGTCGCACGCATCGTCGTGATCGCCGATTTCATCTTCACTGCAACCGCCGTCGTCGCCCAACCTGTCACCGGTGCATTCCTCGCCTGGCATTCCGGCTATTCGCTGACCGAGGGGTGGATTGTGCTTTCGATCCTGCTCTACCTCATCACCGGCCTGTTCTGGCTTCCAGTCGTGTGGATGCAGATCGAGATGCGCAATCTCGCTATGCAGGCCGCGGCAGAGAAGCAACCTCTACCACAGCGCTATGACACCTTGTTTCGGCTCTGGTTCGCCTTTGGCTTTCCTGCCTTCGCGGCAGTGCTCGCCATCTTCTGGCTGATGATTTCGCGACCTTCGATCGATTGGTTCGCCTTGTAGCACCGGACTTCGTCTCCCTCGTCACGGTCTGCAACATCGCTGCGCCTACCAAATGGAAGGCGATGGGCGCCAGCCGCAGACTGCCTCGTTCCGTTCCTACATACCGGGTGGCAATGGTTGCACAGGTTCCAGGCCATCGCCCGAGCACCACTGTGGCCGGAGGCTGACGGGACTTTGATTGCCGACGACACGTCTATCCACGTCGCCCGAAATGCATCAAGCAGATTGCGAGATTTCGGGCATAGCGGAAAATCTCCGGATGGTGGCGCCGCAGCCAAGCCGCGTTATCTGTTATAAGTCATCAACTGACTGAAAGCGTGGGCAGCCATGTGCAACGACTATGAGCAGCATATCGCCTGGGCCGAATATTGCAGGATGATGCAATTGCTGGCGCTCGACATTCCCACTTATCAAACCGAACTGGATCTGCCGCAGGCGGATGACATCCGCATCAGTGATCCCGCCCCGATCATGCGCGCCGCCGGCGACACGATCGAACTCACGCGCATGACCTTTGCCTTTCCGCCCTCCGGGCCCAAAGGCGGGCCGATCTTCAACTTCCGCTCGGAAGGACGGAACGTCTCCAACAGCAAGCGCTGCCTTATTCCGGCGTCGGCTTTCTTCGAATTCACGGGAAAGAAGTCTCCAAAGGCTAAGCATCGCTTCACGCTCAACGGCGCCTCGTTCATGGCGATCGCCGGCCTGTGGCGCGATGGCGAAGGCAACAAGCCCCCGACATTCGCTATGCTGACGACGGAACCCGGCCTGGACGTGGCGCCCATCCACAATCGCCAGATTGTGGTTCTGCGCCCGGATGATTGGGCGGCATGGATCCACCTCACGAAACCCGAGGTGGAGCTGTTGAAGGCCCTGCCGGCCGGTCGCTGGCGGTAGAAACCGTGCGACAAGGAAGCGACTAGCTCAGATGCCGGTGCGTTTTGCGCAAACACGAAAGATTCTTGGCGGCTTGGCTGCGGCAATTGTGGCCCCTCGAGATCGCGGCTCTCGCCAAAGCGTCTGCACCTCGTTGTCACCGATTACCGAGTGGCCCCTTCCGCCATCAGCGACGCTTGGCTCGTCGGTACGCACGAAAGGTATCGAGCGTGAAATACGTGCCAGCCTGCCTTGGGCGGTGAGGAAGTACGTCAAAGCCGAGACTGGTCGCATGACATTGCGGATGCGTGAAGACGATGCCGAAGAGTTGGAGGCCGCCTCGAACAAGATCGCCAAGACACTGGAAACCATCGCAGTACTCCCGGTCCTGCCGCGCGAGGCCGAAGACATCCTTGCGATCTCTTCGCGTGAGCGTCACAAGTGGCTGAAGGACGGACGGCTGCAAAGCATTGGCACCCGCACCGTGAAGATGCGCGGTCGATCCAAGGCCGTCAACTTCCACGTGTTCGATCCCAGGCACATCGAGGACATCCTTGATCGTGATCTGCCAAGCCTTTGGCGTGAAGAGGACGCGCAGCAAGTTACAGAGAACAGGCGACGTGGCGCCGGCAAGGCTGCCCTGACGCGGGCGGGAAAGGGTAGCGAGAAGGTTCGCGGTGCCGGGAATAACCCCAGAGATGACGCTCCCCGGCCCAAGTTGGAGGGCTGGAACGCGTTCGACGACGAGGGCCTGCTCCGTTAAATCCGTCTAGCCATTCACGTCCAGAATGAGCCCTGAGCGAAAGCTAACCGGGAGCCGAAACGATCTGCAGTCGCGATTGGCACGTCCCGAACCAATCCATGCTCAAGGAGTTCTTCAAGCCGACAACCGCCCATTTTTGGGGATGGCAGATGTTCGACAACTTCGTGCTTGAAATGTTGGAAACCGAGGGCGGGCCGATAAGGCTTCGGCATGGCGGATCTGGGCCGCCTCTGCTTCTGATCCATGGCCATCCTCGCACGCATAGGACTTGGGGCCAGGTCGCCGACTTGCTGTCAGCAGATTTCTCCACGACCATACCCCAATCACTACCCGGAAGGAAAATCATGGCTGTTTCCTATAGAAGGAATCGCTTGCCACGGTGGTGCAGGAAGTCGGCGATGTGAAGAATAGAGGCGCTTCGGCATTTTAAGGTGGATTAGGTCCTGACCGACAAATGGTGCTACATGGGCGATGAAGAATGCCCGCCCAGCGTACGTTGTCTACGCACCACCGCTGATCGGCCTTCCGTTCCTGGCTGTGATACTGGCTCTGGATGGGACGACCATCGCAACGCCCTTTGACACCGCAGATGAAGCGGCCGCCCACAACAAGGTGATGGCGGTTACAGGTGCGATACGGCAAAGCGGACTTGATAATCACAAATAGGAGAACCCGTCCATGAAACTGCTACGCATCACACCGATTGTCATTCTTGCCTGTGCCTTTGCCCTTGCGGCCTGCGCCAACACCGTCCGAGGCGTCGGCCGGGACGTCAAGGCAACGGCCAACGCAGTCGACGACACGGTCAACAAACCATGATGCAGAGGACCGTCACGGTTATCGAGAAGACAACGGGCCGCGTGATCGGAGCGCTGCCGATCGATCTTGCGCAGCAGGATCACGAGGCCTCCGATGATCAGTATTTCACCAAGGCGTTCGAAGCCGCCATGGACAGTGGCCTCATTCGTGAGTCCGACAAGCATGCGGTTGAATTCCGGCTTGAATAAAGTCGACGATGCAACCGCTTTTCTGTCGCGTATCGGGGCATTGTGGTTTGCATGGTTTTGCACCTCAGCCATCCAGCAGGGGTGAATCAACACACCGTCCAGTCCAACTATCCCTAGGACAGCCCGCTGCGGCTATGAATCGAGCGGCCGGTTTGGCCCGGAGGTGAAGCAGCAGCCGCTGCTCAAAGCCACTCAGTAGAGCAAATCGGTGTATTGGTAGGCGAACACCCTCCCGTGCTCGCATCGGTCACCTCAAGAAAGTAGTTTCCGGATCGGTGTAGCGTCACGGGCATTTTCGTTGCCTGTGCGGCGGCCCAATAGGATGTCGGGGCCCCAGCTCGGTATTCCGCTATCACCTGGCCCGCAGGATATTCTCGGATTTGATACCCCACGGTCAGCCCCAGGGTCCGAATTATCCATTAGAGATACCTAACATTTCCCTTTTGGCGAGGCGGGGTGTACTTTAGGTACCGCTGGGTGATCCTAGCGACCTACACTGCCCGCTGCCGAGAGGTGGCGGGCCTTTTTGTTTATGTGTGGAACACCGAAATCCAATGGGAGTTGGAATGCTGTCACCGTCCTTCCGTGGAGGCGATGATGGCCATGGACGTACAGCCGTGGTCGGCCCGCTCTCTGCTTCCTCACAGGGCGGGCCATCTCGCGGGTCGCTCACCGGCAATGACCTGGTGCACCATGCCGTCGACCTCAATACGCAAGTTCGAATACGACCCGGAAACCAGGGTTCTCTCAGTGTGGTTTGTAGCGAGTGGCAGGCAGTACGACTTTCTGGATGTACCGCCGGAGATCGTCGCCGATTTCAAATCTGCCTTTGCCAAGGGCCGCTATTTCAATGGTCGGATCCGCAACCAGTTCGCGTTCCGGCCCGTGGCAAGCTCCGATTCCAGCGGTTCATGCTGAGGCAGATTGTGCCAAGCGACCTGGCGGAAATCGCGCATGTCGAACGGCTGGCCGCAGACCGGACAGGTCATGAAATTGTCGCGCTCGTCGGCAGGCTCGCCGCCGTGCTGCGTGCCGGGAATCGGCGGTCCAAGGTCGGATAGCTTCGTCATAACCATCAAACATTCAATTCGTCTAAAATGTTCCGGAACCATTTTAGCGCGCGCTAATTGAATCGCACTATGCGAGTCAGCGCATGCGTTTGAAGTTCATAAAGCCCATGGAGCCCGAGCTGGTCGAAACGCCACCGCAGGGCGACGAATGGCTCCATGAGATCAAATTCGACGGGTATCGGACCCAAATCATGAAGGATGAAAACGGGATCCGGCTGTTCACCAAGAACGGATACGACTGGACAGGCCGCTATATCGAACTTGCCGGAGAGGCGGAGGCGATCGAGGCGGAAAGTTTCATCATCGATGGCGAGACAATCACGGTCAACGAGGCCGGCCTGTCCGACTTCCAGGCCCTGCAGTCAGCCGTCACCCGTCGTGAGCCGTCGCGCGATCTGTATTTGGTGGCATTCGACCTCCTGCACCTGAACGGGCATGATTTGCGCAACATGCCGGTGGAAGACCGCCGCGAGATCCTGCAGGAACTGATTCCAGCCGTCGGCCGCATTCAGGTCAGCAAAGCCCTGCCCGGCACCGGTGACGCGGTTTATCACCTGGTCGACAGGGCAGGGTTGGAGGGCATGGTCTCGAAGCGCAAGGACAGCGTCTATCGCAGCGGACCGACGATGAACTGGCGCAAGATCAAGTGCTATGCCGAAAAGGAAATGGACATTATTGGCGTGCAGCGCGAGGCCGGAAAGCCCGCAATGGTGCTCATGGCCGACAAAGGCCGATATGCTGGCGGCGCTTTCGTTGCGTTTAAAGCTGACAAGCGCCAGCGACTTTGGGATCGCGTGCAAGGGAAGGTCGGGGGACCAGTGCCGATCGGTCTCAAGAAAGAAAAGGCCGAATGGCTCAAGCCTGGTCTGGTCGGTCGCGTGCGGTTCCTGAAGGGCGAGGAAAGGCTCCGCCACGCCAAGCTGCTGGACTACCGTGAGGAATAAGCTTGCGACAAGGTGCTGCCCATGACGCGGAACGGAACCGTGTGCCTGGCGTTGTGCGGAAGTCGACGTCTAGGAGGAACGGCATGGTGGCGCCACGCGCGGTCTGGAAGGGTTTTCTGAGGGTCGGTTCCGTGTCGTGCGGGGTCAAGATAGTGGGTGCCACCAGCGAGGCATCGAAAATCCACTTCAAGATTTTGAACCGCAGCGACGGTTTACCCGTGAAGAGTGCCTATGTCGACGAAGGCACCGGCGATGTTGTCGAAGCCGAGGATCAGATCAAAGGCTATGAGGCGGACAAGGGCGATTTCATCCACGTCGAGCCGGACGAGATCAAGAAACTGAAACTGACGTCCCAGCATACGCTTGATGTCGATTCCTTTGTTCCGGTTGCCGAGATCGACACGCGCTATCTCGAAAAGCCCTACTACTTGATCCCGGCAGATGGCGCTTCCCTTGAGGCCTTTGCCGTCCTGCGCGATGCGATGGCCAAGAAGCGCGTCGCGGCACGTTCCTGCGTCGTACTCTATCAGCGCGGCCGCGAAGTATTGATACAGCCGTTTGAAAAAGGAATGCTGCTGACCGAGTTGCGCACCCACAATGAGATGACATCGGAAGACACCGTCTTTAATGACGTGAAAAGCCCAAATTACGATTCGGATTTGCTCGAAATCGCGGGGCTTCTCATCGACAAGAAGGTGACAAAGTTCGATCCTTCGAAATTCGAGGATACTTACGAGGATGCGTTGATTGCCATGATCGACGCCAAGCGCAAGGGCAAAAAACCGCCGAAACCAGCGCCAAAGCCTCAGGAGAACGTGGTCGACCTGGCCTCGGTTTTGCGAAAGAGCCTCGCCAAGGAAGGCATCGGCCAAGACCGGCCAAAGGCCAAGAGCCGCAAATCGGCATAGTTAAAGATAGCAATCCCACCATCACCGCGCATCATCCAGTAGTTTTGGCGCGCTCGCGCGTTTCCGGCGTCAGGCCTTCGGCCAATCTCACCGGCTCGTCGCACTGCGACGCTGCGGCAATCGGGAGGAAAGAACACCCGACGCGACAAATCGCGGAGGGCCGGATTGCCGTTGTGCCCGTAGCTATAGGTCTCGTCGTTTGGTTCTCCTTGTGACCGACTGGTCGGCGTGGTCACCGTCACCCAAAAAATGATCGTGCCGACCTGGCCATGGATCGATGCATGTGAGATTGCGTTCATTGGATGTTCGTTGCTTTAGTCAATCGCAATGTAGTGTTGAGCGGAAACGAAGTGGGCCCGCCACTGAGGACACAAACAGCGGCGGGCCCTGCTTTGAGACCTGGCCCGGGAGCCAAGCTGCAGACCCAATTTCGATTTCAGAGAGAGGTTCCAGGCCTGCAGAAAAAACTTTACGCATGCTTGCATTGCACAGGCCCGGGTCTCGGAACCGGAGGCGGGCCCTCGCACCAGAGCTTGGTCGTTTCAAGGAGGGAGTCGTCCTCACCAAGCACATCCCGAACTTCGACTGCAGATGCGTGTTCCTCAGGTCAGTGCAAAATTTATGGCCCTGGGGTAAAAATGCTCGTGCGAGCAGCAGGATCTAGAGCAGCGTTTTCCTCGCGCCCACGACGGTCGGCCACGGCCGGATGCTCGATGGCCTCGGCTATCTCGATCGAAGTCCAACCCGCTGCCATGACTTCCAAAGGTCCATTCGGTGACCTGCTGGCTATCGTGTCGCGGTCAGGATATTCGTCCTGTCGCCTGCGGGAATTCTGCTCTGCGTCTCAGTCGGTCGCGCCTTTGGGCTTCGTCTCGGACGTAGCTCCGTCGAGGAGACAACCCGGTGAGAGGTCACGTCGAGCAGATGCAGGCACTCAGTCAATTCTGGCCGGGCGATTGGCCTTGGATGCTTCCACGTCCAGCTGGGCGCGACTGGCGTGAAGCAAGGCCGCGATCAAATTTTGGTCGGCTGACTTTTTCCCGGTGTATAGGCACACAAGCTCGCGGGCCTGGACCGTCGAATCGGATTCCGGGCTCTCCCTGATGGCTGACGTAAGAACCCGGGAGAGTATGTCGAAATCCAACAACGAAATAACCGGTCGGCTTCCTTTCATGGCCAAATCCATCCTGTTGGTCTGCAGGCAATACTCGAAAGGTCGACATGACAAGAATCGGCATCACCCGTTCCTTCACGCGGTCAACTTCAGAAGCTCTCGGAACATTTCGCCGAGCCCAGCGGCGGGGCGTGGATAACAGCGGTGCAGCGCCACCGCAATTACAAAGGTTAATTCGGCTACGCATCGAGCATCGGATGGTTTGGGACTGATTGTTCGCAAATCGCAGCTATAAATCAAAACTTCAGGGTAAGTTGACATGCTTGCCCACCGCCGACCGCCTATGGCTTGGATAGATGTTCAGGAGAAAGCAGCGTAGGGCCTATCGACTTGTCAGATCTGATGCCCCCCGATGTGCAGGATGATCCTGCCCTAGCCGCTGAGGTCGACCGGCTTCTGGCGCGCCGTACGCGCGAAATCAGCCTGCGTGGCGAGATCGAACGCCTATTTCGAGCACGTGTCTGGTCGCAAACGGCGAAAATCATCCGCGCGTGGATGATCTGGGTGGCATTTTTGGATGTGCTGACGTTGGCACTGAACGCGGCGTTGCTTCCATGGGGCGTAGCGCAGTCCATGCTCCTGCCCGGCGCCATCATCCCGCCCATCGCGTTGGCCGTGGTCCTAGCCTGGCGTAAACCGCAGGCGCCTTGGCTCCAAGGAGCTTCGCTGATCGCAGGCATGTTCCTGATCTTGTTGTCAGTCGCATTGGTCGGAGCAAGCGCTGGTGGCGAGTTCTACGAACGGCAATTGAACGTCATGTTGTTCGTGGCCATCACAGCCATCATAATCTTCGGGATCCCCCTGGCGTGGACGATGACGATCGCTGCGCTGGCGCTCGGACTCTTTCTCATGCTTCAACTGCAGAACCCGGCCATCGCGCATGGGAGTGCAGTGGCTGGAACGCTGTTCTTCGCCAGCGGTATCTTTGCAACGGTGGCCGCGCGGCGCATCATGACAATTCTTGCTCAAAAGACTTTCCTGTTTGAGCTTCGCGACCGACGCAGGGTCGCCGAACTGGCGAAAGCGAATGATCGACTGGTACTCCTGGCGAGGACCGATCCACTCACCGGCATCTCCAACCGTCGCTGGATGACGGAAACACTCGAGCGCCTATGGGGAAGTGACAAACGTTGCCTTGCCGGTGCCGCGATGCTGATGTGCGACATTGACAACTTCAAGAAGCTAAACGACCACCTCGGCCATGCGGAGGAAGATCGGTGTTTGGTAAAGGTCGCAACTATCTTGAAGGAAAACGTGAGGCGTGATCGCGATCACGTTGCCCGTTATGGCGGCGAAGAATTCCTCGTGCTCCTGCCCGGGGTGAACGAGGAAGAGGCCGCCGCTGTGGCTGAACGAATGCGTAAGAGCGTCGAGGCTGCCGCTTTGCCCAACCCTGGATCCCGTGTGTCGCGCTGGGTCACCCTGAGCATTGGAGTTGCCGTTCAGACCTCTGAGGCGATCTCGCCGGAGCAGTTACAGCAGCGAGCGGATGCCGCACTTTACCTTGCCAAGCAGACGGGCCGCAACAGGGTGCTGCTTCACAGACCGGAGTTATCCGCGCGCAAACACATTCGGCCGGGCAGCCTCGGGGCATAGGCCGTGCGTGGCCCGAGATCTGCTCTTCTGAATCACGGGGTTTCCCGTGCGTCGACGATAACAGGTTAGTTCAGGGACTTTGGACCACCGAGACGAAGGGTTCCCCTGTAATCTCCACATCGCGCCCGGCAGACTACGATTTCGAGAATAATCCCCTGAAACGAGTTTCCGGGTTGTTCAGAACACCCATGGCCGATTCCGGCTGCGTGGATGGTCCAGGGGGAGTTCCACCAAATGGCCTCAGTGATGGGCGATCATCTGGATGACTTGCCGGGTCTTCGCAAATGCCGAGCGCATGGGCTCCGTCGATTTCTGCGCCCTGCGCCCTATGTGGCGCGCGTTTGGCTAGGTGAATGGCGCCCATTGCGCAGCCCCTGATCTTGCGCAAGGGAATCCTGCGACAGCCCTCATTAGATCGGTTGCAAGTGCTCCATGAAATCTCCATCTAGTTCAGTTGTAGTCAGAACGCGGTCAAACGATGACACGGCAAGAAGTTCTCTCCGTCATTGGGTCAGCCGACGATATTACGGTTGCGGAGATCATCGCAACGGGTGCGTCGATCGAGGAATTGAGAGAGGCATGGGCATG